>DATHJR010000295.1:0-2266 GCA_035286525.1 Gemmatimonadaceae bacterium
ATCTATGCCGGCAACATCGGAACGCCGCTCACGGAGATCGCCCTGCGCGACGATCGCCCCGAGTGGGTGGCGCTCGAGCTTTCCTCGTTCCAGCTCCACGACACACCGGGCGTGAACCCGGTCGTCGGCGTGTTGACGAACCTCTCGCCGGATCATCTCGATCGGTACGCGAGTGCAGAGGAGTACTATGCCGACAAGGCGCTCCTCTTCCGCCACGCGAGCGACGCGTCGACGTGGGTGCTGAATGCCGACGATGCGCTCCTGACCGCGATGGCCGCTGGCGTTGCGGGGGCGCATCGCGGCTTTGGCATCGCCAGCGCGGGCGCGGAGATGACCCTCGCCGGCGGCGAGATTCGATGGAACGGCACGCGCATTCTCGCGCGCAGCGACCTCCCGCTGCTCGGCGATCACAACGTGATGAACGCGATGGCGGCGTCGCTCGCGGTGATCGCCGCCGATGCCGCGCACGCCAGTCGCGGAGCGCTCGGCCGCATCGCCGAGGGGCTGCGCTCATTCCGAGCGCCTCCGCACCGCCTCGAGACCGTCGGCGAGCGAGCGGGCGTCCTATGGATCAACGACTCGAAGGCGACGAACATAAGCTCCACACAGGTCGCGATCGACGGCATGACGCGGCCGACGGTGCTCCTCCTTGGCGGGCGCCACAAGGGCGAGCCGTACACCTCGCTGGCGCCGGCGCTCAAGCGCATCACGCGCGTCGTGCTGGCATACGGAGAGGCGGCACCGATCATCGAGCAGGATCTTGGCGACGCCATTCCGGTGGAACGGCTCGGAAACGACTTCGCGGCCGTGGTGGCGCGCGCACGCGCACTCGCGCAGCCCGGCGACGTCGTGCTGCTGTCGCCCGCCTGCTCGAGCTACGACATGTTCCGCAACTACGAAGAGCGCGGCGCGGCTTTTCGGCGGCTCGCCACCGCCGCATGACCACCTCGCCGCCCGCCGTCCGCCAGCGCTGGCGGATGACGCTCGAGGCGCGCGCGCTGATCATCACCACCGGCGTCATCCTCGCCTTCGGTCTCGCCGTGCTGTACAGCGCGAGCGCGCTGGCCGCCGTGCTCGAGCATCACAGCAATACGTACTATCTGCTGCGCCAGCTCTCGGGCGTGGCCATGGGCATCGTGGTGTTCGCCGTCGCGGCCAAGGTGGACGCGGAACGATGGCGTGAGTGGGCGTGGCCGTTGCTCATCCTCGCCATCGTGCTGCTGCTCATCCCGGTTCTTCCCGTACCCAACTTCATCGCGCCGCGCTTTCACGGTTCGCGACGCTGGGTGAACGTCGGCTTCCTCTTTCAATCGTCGGAATTTGCGAAGCTCGCCGTCATCGTCTGGACCGCGATGCTCATCGTCAGGAAAGGCGACAAGCTGCGACGACTGACGAAGGGATTGCTCCCCTTCGTCCTCATCCTCGCCCTCCTGAACATCCTCGTCATTCTCGAGCCCGACCTCTCGATGGCGATGACCTTCACGCTGATCATGGGGATCATGCTCTTCGCCGGCGGCGTGCGCATTGGGCACGTCATCTTTCTCGGCATCATTGCGATCCCTCTGCTGTGGCGTGAGGTCGAGAGGGTGCAGTACGCACTGCTGCGCATGACGAGCTTTCTCAATCCGGGGGATGCGCCCGTCCAGGCCGGATACCAGCTGAAACAGTCTCTCATCGCCGTGGGATCCGGAGGACTGTTCGGCGTCGGCTTTGGGCTCGGGCGCCAGCAGCTCGGATTCGTTCCGTTTCCCTACAATGATTTCATCGGCGCCAACATCGGCGAAGAATGGGGATTCCTCGGCATCGTCTTCGTCACCCTCGTGTTCGTTGCCTATGGATGGATCGGCTTCCGCATCGCGAAGCAGGCGCGCACGACCTTTCAGCAGCTGCTGGCGATCGGCATCACCTTCCAGACGGTGAGCACGGCGTTCCTGCATCTCGGGGTCGTCATCGGCCTGCTCCCGACCACGGGACTCACGCTGCCATTCGTGAGCTTTGGCAGGACCAATCTCGTCATGTCGATTCTGATGACGGGGATTCTCGTGAATATCGCGAGCACGCGGGAACGCGTCGTCGGTGAGCACGCGACGAATCCACTCGAGCGCGTGGCGGCCTGACCGTGCGCGTGATGTTCGCCGGCGGGGGCACGGGCGGACATCTCTATCCGGGGCTCGCGATCGCGCGCGCCATGGTTCGCCTGGCCCCCGAGGTGGAACCGTTCTTCGTTGGAGCGCTGCGCGGCATCGAGCGCGACGTGCTCCCGAAA
>DATHJR010000296.1:0-2211 GCA_035286525.1 Gemmatimonadaceae bacterium
GCGGACGTACGAAGTGCGCTCGCCGACGGTCTCCCATGCCTCGGGATTTGTCTCGGCATGCAGCTTCTCTTCGACGCGAGCGACGAAGGCGATGGACGCGGGATCGGAGTCTTCCCGGGCCGCGTGACCCGTCTCGCGGGAGGCCGCATACCGCAGATCGGTTGGAACACGATCGAGGATGGCCACGATCCACTGCTCGACGCCGCGCCGCTGTCCATTGCATACTATGCGAATAGCTTCGTGTGTCATCCCGATGACGCCGCGTGCGTGCACGCGTGGAGTGATCACGGCATTACTCGCTTTCCCGCCCTCGTGCGCGAAGGCCGTACGGTTGGCGTGCAATTCCATCCTGAGAAGAGCTCGGCCGCCGGTGTCGAGCTCGTATGCGCATTCCTGCGGGAGGCAGCGCAATGATCGCGATTCCCGCGGTGGATCTGCGCGACGGCGCATGCGTACAGCTGGTGGGGGGTTCGTACGCGCACGAGCAGGTGCGGCTCGACAATCCGCTCGAGGTGGCGCGCGGATGGACGCGCGCGGGTTTCCGGCGCATGCACCTCGTCGATCTCGACGCCGCCACCGGCCGCGGCGATAACGCGGCGATCGTGCGCGACATTCTTGGGGAAATTCCCGCCAACGTGCAAGTCGGCGGCGGAGTGCGCAGCGGCGATACGATCGAGCGGCTGCTCGAAGAGGGTGCGGAGTGGGTGGTGCTCGGAACACGCGCGCTCGAAGAGCCGGAGTGGCTCGCCGGCACGGCATCGTCGTTCCCCGGTCAGCTCATCGTTGCAGCCGATGTGCGCGAGCGGCAGATCGTGACTCGCGGCTGGGCGCGCACGCTTTCGCGCACCGTGCTCGATGTCATTGAAAAGTTGAACGACATCCCGCTTGGCGGAGTGCTCGTCACGGCGGTCCATCGCGAGGGACAGCTCGCGGGCACGGATCTCTTCCTCATGGAGGATGTGGCCGAGCTCTCCGCGCACCCTGTGATCGCTTCGGGCGGCATCTCGAGCATCGCAGATCTTCGCGAGCTTTCCGATCGCGGTGTATCGGCAGCTGTCATCGGCATGGCGCTGTATGCTGGGGCGCTCGACGCGCGCGCCGTGGCCGAAGAATTCGCATCATGAGTCAGGAGCGAGCCCGATGACCGTCGTCGTCCGCAACACGCAGGAAACGCAGATTCGAGTGGAAGTGGTGCCCGGCACCGGTGAGTCGGAGATCGATACCACTATCTCCTTTCTCGATCACATGCTGGTGACGCTCGCGCGTTACGCGTCGCTCGACCTGCGGCTCACCGCGCGCGGAGATCTTCGTCATCATCTGATCGAAGACGTCGCAATCGCGTTCGGCACCGCGGTCGCCGCACTCGTGCCTCCGCGCGCCGCGCGGTACGGCGATCGCTTCATCCCGATGGACGACGCGCTCGTACACGTCGCCCTCGACGTCGGGGGACGCCCCTACTACTGTGGTCCGCTGCCGAGCGACTTGTACGATCACTGGTTCCGGTCGTTCGCGGACCACGCGCTCGCGACGGTGCACGTGCGCGTCCTGCGCGGTCGCAACCGGCACCATGTCGTTGAGGCCGCGTTCAAGGCGCTCGGGGCCGCTCTTCGGCAGGCGCTCGTCGCCGACAGCACCTCGGGCGTGTTCAGCACCAAGGGCGCGATTGGGCTAGAGATTACCTGATGCTCACGCGACGCGTGGTGGTGTGTCTCGATGTGCAAGACGGGCGCGTCGTCAAGGGCGAGCGGTTCGTCCGCCTTCGCGATGTCGGTGATCCCGTGGAGCTCGCGACGCGCTATGAGGAAGAGGGCGCGGACGAGATCGTATTCCTGGATATCTCCGCTTCCGCCGATGAACGCGCGACGCTGCTCGACGTCGCGCGACGAACGGCCGAGCGCCTCTTCATTCCGCTCACGCTCGGCGGCGGGATTCGCTCGGCGGACGATGTATCGCTTGCGCTCCGCGCCGGCGCGGACAAGGTGAGCATCAACAGCGCGGCCGTCGCGCGCCCCGAGGTCCTCGAGAGCGCGGCCGCACGCTTCGGCTCCCAGTGCGTTGTAGCGAGCATCGATGCGAAGCGAGAGAGCAGTGCCTGGCGAGTGTACACCCACGGCGGGCGCACGCGCACCGAGCTCGACGCCGTCGAGTGGGCACGAGCGTGCGTCTCCCACGGCGCGGGCGAGATCCTGCTGACGAGCATTGATCGCGACG
>DATHJR010000297.1:0-3050 GCA_035286525.1 Gemmatimonadaceae bacterium
TGCCGGGCGACGAACGCGAGAAACCGATCGCGCGCCCGCCGGAAATAGCGCGAATAGTTCGCGACGCGAAAACTGAGCTCGGTCCCATCGCCGAGGATCAGATGCATCATCCGGGGTGCAACGCCCTGCGCTTCGGCGAGAAGATCGGAATAGAACGCGAGCTGCACGAGAAACTTCGCCTTCGGGCTGCGGGCGAGCTTCGTGTCGAGCACTTCATAGCTGAAGCTGCCGAGCTTCGACGGCTGCTCGACGCGCCGCAGGAAATCGGCGCGGCCGTAGAGAACGCCGGAAAGAAACGTCGCCTGGAAGATGACATCGTGGCCCTCTTCCATCGCGACTCGGGTTTCTCGCGCAAGCTGCTCGGGACTGCCGTCGCCGATCTTCGCAATGCGCAACCCCCTGGCCTCGAGCGACGCGAGATATTCGGCTTCGTGTGCAAAACCCTTGTCCTGAATGAGGATCGCCGACTCGTCGTCCTGCGCACGCTGCAGCGGCGTGACGAGATCGCTCAGTCCGAGCGTGGTGACGTGCTCGCATTCGAGGAACCCGACGAGATCGGTTGCCGAGAAGAGTATGGTGCCGTCGCGTGTTTGCATCTACGAAGAGGCGCTCGCTGCCGCGCGACTTCGCACGCGTGGCTCAGCCTTTGGCCAGACGTCGCGCCGCGCCACCCTCAATTCGTAATCGGACTGAAGATCGAGCCAGATCTCCGGCGAGACCCCGAAATACTTCCCGAGGCGCAATGCAGTGTCGGCCGTGATGGCGCGCTTGCCGTTTACGATCTCGCTGATACGGTTCGGCGGGACGTCGAGATCCCGTGCCAGCGTGTTGATGCTGACCCCGAGCGGCCTCATGAATTCCTCGCGAAGGATTTCTCCGGGCGGGATCGGATCCAGACGTTTCCTGGCCATAGTCATTCCTTTAGTGATAGTCCACAATCTCGACCTGGTGCGCGTCTCCGTCCTTCCATCGAAAGCAGATGCGCCACTGGTCGTTGATGCGAATGCTGTGTTGACCCTTTCGGTTGCCGTGCAGCGCTTCGAGCCGATTGCCAGGCGGGACTCTCAAGTCCTGAATTCTGCGTGCTCGATGCAGATAAAGAAGCTTCCGCCGTGCCTGTCGCTCGATCGCGCGAAACCTCGCAACGAATTCATCCTCGAAGATCCGCGCCGTGTCGCGGTCTTTGAACGATCGGATCACGTGCGAAGCATATTACGCATCGCGTAATACGTCAAACGTCATCATAGATCGGAATAGAACGCGAGCTGCACGAGAAACTTCGCCTTCGGGCTGCGGGCGAGCTTCGTGTCGAGCACTTCATAGCTGAAGCCGCCGAGCTTCGACCGCTGCTCGACGCGCCGCAGGAAATCGGCGCGGCCGTAGAGCGTGGTGACGTGCTCGCATTCGAGAAACCCGGCGAGATCGGTCGCCGAGAAGAGTGTCGTACCGTCGCGTGTTTGCATCTATGAAGAGGCGGCCGCCGATCGCAGATACGGCAACCCCGACCGCTTCACGTAGAGCGTGCATCCTCGCGCCGATCGAGGGCGATGCTGCGCGCCGATCGGAAAGCGCATCCAGCAGCCGGCAGTGTACGTTCCGGCCTCGTCCGCGAACTCACCGTCGAGCACAAACAATTCGACGCCCTGCTCGTAACGGGTAACACCGAGGTCTGCTCCTGCATCCCAGCGTTCGAGAAGCACGCGGTCCGAGAATCCCGCTTGCTCGTAGAGCGGCTTGCAAGCGACGCCTGGTATCGCGCCTGATTGCCAGGCCAGCTTATAGGTATCGATGACGACGTGATCGCGCTCGCGTCCCTGAAATTGCCTCAGCTTGACGAACAGGACACAGCCGGGATCCGAAAAGGGAGCATGGCGAAAGCCTTCAGGATTGAGCAGGAACGGTTCCCGCCGGGCAGTCTCCATGCTCATCGGAAAAGACACCGTCGAGCACGAGAATCTCTTCTCCGTCGGGATGATCGTGAGCGTGAAACTTCGAGTGCGGTTCGTAGCGCACGACGGAAGTCACTTGGCCCGATTCCGGAGGACCCACGAGATGCACGCGCTTGCGCCACACCGAAGCGCTCGGGCCGGGCGCCCAATCCAATGCGAGCCGTACAGCCCCTCGCGCCGCAGCAGCGCACCGATCGCGCCGGGACCCGAGCGGCGATCCGCCTCCTCCAGGACGGAGAGCTTGTACGCGGCGTTCGACCAACACCGCCGTCGCGTCCTGCACGCGGCCTACGCTGCTCACCCCGAGCGCTTCAAGGGCCGCCTGCCGATACCCCGGCGTTGCCAGAGATGGTTGGTATCAACTTGCCACCATCCCAACCCACGGAGAGCACCCATGACCTGACCACCACACCCGCGTTGCTCACTAATTTCCACAACGAGGTGTCTCAAAGTCACTGAGATGTTCCGGCCACTCCAACGATTTTCCCAAAGCTGCTCATACTGGATCCTTCGCTCAAGTCTTTTGGAATGCTCGCATCTCCCTATTGCGAGTAGAGCGAGGCAATCGTCTAGGTGCCAAGGGCGGTCAGCGTCACCTTGTTTCCGCGATAGGAGATCCGGAACCTCTGGCCGTTTGCGATCACTGTACTGCCTTCGGGAAGGTTGGTAAACGTCCCCACGACCTTCTTCCCGCTCATGATCGTCAGCACCGCGCCGGGCGTCGGGGCACCTTCAAGATCCAGGAACAGCGTGCCATCCAGGATCAGGTTGCTCGTCGTGACAACCTTCGTGTAATCGGTATTGCTCCGGATCGTGCTAGCAAACACGGCCTTGTGCCCAATATGAACGGGCGAGCCGACGCTGAGCACGTTCCCTGGCGGCACGCTAATGCCGGCCCTCGGCGCGAAGCTGGTGATGAAAGCTGACTCGATGGGCGAGAGCCCTGGCCACAATTGGCCGGTCACGACGTTGACGCTTCCCGCGATGCTCCCGCTACCGCCAAGCGTGCCGCCGTTCACCACGACGTCGCCTGCCTGCGAGCCGTCGATCGACACCTTGCCGCCGTTGACGTTGGTCCCGCCCGTGTAGGTGTTAGTGCCG
>DATHJR010000298.1:0-3394 GCA_035286525.1 Gemmatimonadaceae bacterium
CGTCGCGTGATCGCACTCGCGCATGGGCGTCGGACGATTGAAACAGTCCAACTCGTCGCGCCTCACTTGTCGGCCGCCACGGAAGTCAGCGCACTAACGACGAGCGAATCCACCACGACGGATGGCGTCCTCGAAGTTCGCGGCGCGCGAGAATTGCTTCTATCCTTGCCTAACGGCACGTGGGCAATCGTGACGTCTGGGAGTCGCTCCGTCGCCACGCTCCGCATTCGGCACACGGGCCTGCTCATGCCTGAGGTCCTGATCTGTGCCGATGAGGTCCAACGCGGGAAGCCCGATCCCGAAGGCTATCTCACCGCAGCGAAGCGCCTCGGAATTTCTCCCTCAGACTGTGTCGTCATCGAAGATGCGCCGGCGGGAGTGGAAGCTGCTCGCGCGGCGGGGATGCGAGCGATCGCGGTCAGCGGCACCTACGCGCCCGAAGCACTCGCAATTGCCGACTACACGATTCCAAATCTCAGCACGCTACAGGTCAGTCGCACGCATTCCGGGGCGCCACTCGACATCGGTGCCCGACTCGCATGAACGTGCGCTTCACTTGCCGGTCGAGCGTTCTAGCGAGTGCCGCCGACCCGGTTCCTTCAGCAGCACCGCGCGATACTCCGCGCTCGCCTCCGCGCGCCGCCCGAGCACCAGGTACATGTCGCCGAGCAGCTCCCTCGCCGGCGCCAGCGGGCCCGGCGTCACCGCGCTCTTCTCCGTCGCATCCTCCCGCGTCACGGCTTCGCGCATGCGCGCGAGCGCTTCGCTCTCCCGATGCTCGGTCAAATCCACCCACGCCTGCGCCTCGAGATGCTGAATCGCAACCTGCTCGGCCCAATAACCTTCGCCCTTCGCGCTCAACCGCTGCTGAATCGACGCCAGCGAATCCGTGGATGCGTGCGCCCGCGGGAGATCGCCCGTGCGCGACGCGCCGAGTGCGCGAGCGAAGTACGTCATGGCCTCGGTGTAGGGAAAGGCGCTCGCTCTCGGCTCGAGCGCGGCGGCCTCCGCCCACGCGCCTCGCTCCAGCGTCCAACGAGCCGGAATTGCCGCGAGCGCGAACACTCCGGCGGATCCGGGTGCCGCTCCCGTAACCGCGTTGGGATCGAACCGCGCGGCGATCGCCGGCAGCCCGTCGAGAACGGCCTTCGCGTCTTGCTCCTTCCCCATTTGCAGATACGCGTACATGGCGTAGTCGCAGGCATGCAAGGCTTCCGCGAAGGAGCCGGTGCTCAGCGCGGCCTTCATCGACCGCCTGTTCGCGTTCGCTGATTCCTCCCACATGCCGAGCCGCGTGAACGTGTGCGAGGGCATGTGCAGCGCGTGCGCGGCGTCCGGAGCGATGCTCGCGTAGCGCAGCGCGGCCGCCCGGGCCTTGTCCGCGAGCGGCGGGTAGTCGTAGCTGTGGATGATGTAGTGCGCGAGTCCTGGGTGATTCGGCTGCTTCACCCAGAGCGACTCGAGAATCGCGCCCGCCTTCAGCTGATTCGCGTACGTCTTGTCCGCAGGCGACGCGGTCGCGGTGAGCGAGAGCGCGTGGAAAATCATGGCCTCGGTGTCCGCCGGCTGACGCATCACGAGGTCGTTCATCGCGCGCTCGTACGCGGCGACGCGCGTCCGCTGGTCCCGGTGCTCGAAATCGTCGTATAGCTGATTCACGGCTCCGATGTATCCGCGCTCGCGCTCGGAGGCGTGATCGCCGAGTCGCATGGCCGCGCTCGCGGCCTGTCGCCCCTGCTGCAGCAACGCGACCGGCCGGTCCCCCGGCGCCATCGGATTGGTCCACTTGCTGAGCGCGATCCCCCAGTACGCCATCGCGCACGCGGAGTCGGCTGCCAGCACGTCGTTGAAGCCCCGAATCGACGCGCCGAATTCGAACGAGTGCAGCAGCGCGACGGCGCGATCGAATTGCGGCGCGACCCCGGGGCTGCACGACGTCGCGAAGTGAACGGTGCCGAGCTGCTCGCTCGGCGCGCCGGCGGGATGCGCGTGCCCCTGCGCGCGCGCGGAACCTGATGCGCTCGCGAGAAGTATCGCGCCGACAGAGATGGCTACGCTCGTCATGTAAGCACGCGGCTCAATCCTCCCTGCACGCATCGATGAACGCGGCAATCTCCGGCGGCGCCGCGCGCCCATCGAAGAAATACTTCATCTGTGACGCCAGCACGCCGTGCCGGTGGGCCTCGGGATCGCGACCGTGTTTCCAGACGGAATCCGCCGGAAGCTCCGCACGCTCCACCAAAGTGCGCCCGACGGTGGCGATCTCCTCCTCATCCTCGATCGCCGGCAGAAGCGACTTCGCGATGTCGATGAGCCCCTTCTCAAGTGCCTGTCGATCGGCAGCCGATGCGCTGTCGGGAAGGGGAAATGGATAGTGCCTGCCGCCAAGCGTGGTCACATCGCGGGAGGGCGATGACAGCTGGAGTATTCCCTTGGCACCACGCCGCCGCGCCTCGTCGTACTGCGGATCGTCGGTGACGAGCGGGTTGAACGCGTCATCCGCACGACAGTAGGAAAAGTCTATCTGGTAGTCGCAAAACCAGAGGCGCAGTGCGGCAAACGAAATGAGAAGTGAATCGGAACCACTGAACGCCGCGAACAGATGATCCTCTTCGCCGTATCGCTCGACTATCAGTTCGAGCGGATCGTCGTCGGCAAAGAGATGCCGATGGCTCTCGAAGATGCGCCGGTCGAGCGGCGCCGATTGCGGCGCGAGCTCGCACTCCACCACCAGCGCGCCTCGCACCTTGTCGCCGTAACAGATGAGCGGCTTCGGCATCGACGCCAGCAGGCGCGCGGCTTCGTCGATAGACAACAGCGCGCTGTCCGGAGCAATGCGCACGCGGTCGTCGTCGAGAGGCTCGTACGCGGGAAGCGTCCCGCGCAGCGCCATGAGCGCGAGTCGCGCCGCCTGTTCGTCGATCGCCAGATCACTCCGCGTGCTCTCCATCGCCCTCCCTCGTGCAAGGGGCGCACGACACATGCCGCTTCCCTATCCTACCTCCTCTTTCGCATCGCCGCGAGCACCACTCTCGTTCGGGCCCGGTGCACCCCCGCGCGGCATTAGTGAACCCTCACGCGATAGTGCAGGTACATCACGCCGTTCTCGAATCGTCGTTGGTCCAGGAGCTCGAGCGCTACGCGCACGCCGTCGGGGAGCGCGCGGTTTCCGCCGCCCACGATGATGGGCGTCAAGAACAGATGGATCTCGTCCACCAGGCCGGCGCCGAGCGCCTCGGCCGCGAGATGGGGGCCGCCCACGCTGATGTCGCGCGACGCCCCCGCCTTCATCCGCCGCACCGCCTCCGGGTCAAACCGCCGCTCGAGCCGCGTCTTCGCGGTCGTCACCGACTCGAGCGAGTTCGAGTACACGACCTTCTCCGCCGCCTTCCAG
>DATHJR010000299.1:0-2059 GCA_035286525.1 Gemmatimonadaceae bacterium
ACGCATCCGTGGCGCGCAGACAGCGCGCAGAAGCCGACGAAGACGCGGGGACTCTCGGTGGGCGACCTCCGCGCCTTTCACGCGAGCTCGGATCTCATCGCGCTCGCCCAGTGGGATCGCGATTCGATTGCCGGAGCTGTACGGGCGTTCAACGGCTCGGTTCAGTATCCCATTCCGGTGCTCGTCGAGCTCCGAGCCAACCCCGACAGCGTGCTCTCGGCCCGGGATTCAGCAGAATTGCGTTGAATCTGGACTCGGGAATGTGACGCCGCCGCGGCCGCAAAAAGGGACTTGCGCGGAGCGCGGAAAAGCGTAACACATTGTCGCACAATGCCATATCTGTCGAATTATGGTTATCTCATTCGCCGAAAAGGCGTGATGATGTGCGTCGGGCGCGTGATAGACTCTGTGATACAACTCACCATACATTGCGGGTCGAAGTTCCCGTTCGAATCACCCGCATCCGCCGGCACTCGTCCAGCTACGAGCTCCGGCCTCTTCTTTGGCCAAATTCAGCGACCTCAGCGGTTCCGAGAGTGACGACCCTGCATCGCCCCGCCGCGCTCGACGCGCGTCAGGCGGCGCGGGGATTCCGCGCGCGTTGCTGACGTCGCTCGAGGATCACCTCGTGTCGCTGCCGGGCGTGACGCTCGCGCGCGTCGAGGTTCGCCCGTCGGGTGAGATCGTCGGCATCCACCTCATGGTGTCCGCCGGCGTCGACACGAGCTCGCTCATCAACACCGTCGACGAGACGCTGCGTACGACCTTCGACCTCAAGATCTCGCCCGAGCAGATCTTCGTCGCCCATGTAAACGCGCGATCGGGGTCCGCTGCGGCGCGCCCTCCGGAGAGTGGAGTTCCGTTCGAGCCGAGTCGTTCGGGGAGCGTTCTCACCGCCGATGAGGGCGGTTCGGTGCGTCTCGCGCGCCGAGTGTACTTCGAGGACCTCGAGGTGCGTCGCTCGCGCACGTCGGGGATTACGTGCCGCGTATCGCTCAGAAAGGGCGCGCTCGTGCTGAGCGGCGAGGTGACCGGCGCGTCATCGGAGCGGTCGCGTGCCGAGCTCGCGTCGCGGGCGACGCTGGCCGCGCTGGGAGCGGCGGACGTCGCGGCGCAGACGGCGGCGATCGAGCACGTGCTGATCGTCGATTCGCTCGAGCGACGCTACGTGGTAGTGGCGGTGGCAGCGCGTCGCGGCCGCGAGATCGTGCCGCTCACGGGCGTGTGCGAAGTGCGCGAGGATGTCGAGACGGCCGCCGTGCTCGCGACACTGTCGGCGACCAACCGGTGGCTCGCGCAGTACTGATTCCCGGCGCGCGTTCGTCGCGCGCGATCTCCCGGCGCGCAGCCCGGTGAAACCAACGTAGAGCTGTCGCGTAGAAAGACGAGCCGTGATTACCTGCGGTTGCGTCTTTTTCGCGGAGATCGGGACCAATGAAATTCCTGTCCGTCGCAGTCGCGCCATTGCTGCTTTCCCTCCCGCCCCTCGCGCGCGCGCAGACGCTCCCGCCCATACCGATCGATTCCGCCAGGCACGCGTTCGCGGAGGCGCACGCGCTGTGTTCGGCCGACGGGGGAAGACTCTGGGGCGTGTCGCTGTGCGGCCCGATCATGTTCGTAGATGCGCCGAGCAGGTCGATAGTGGCGAGCGAGGGCGATGCCAACGGAGTGCTCGCGGCGAAGGAGGGCGCGTTCGTGGGCGTGTTGCCCGCTAACCAGAACGTCGCGAACACCGCCGTCGAATGGTCGGGCGTCAGGTGGACGCAGATGCTTTGGCCGATTCCCTCCGATGAGCGGCTTCGGGCGACGCTGATGGCGCACGAGCTCTTTCACCGCATCCAGAGTCAGCTCGGCTTTCCAAACCACAGCGCGGGCGAGAACGCGCATCTCGACGAGTTGAACGGGCGATACTACATGCAGCTCGAGTGGCGCGCGCTCGCGCGTGCGCTCGAAGCTGGCTCCGATGCGGATCGCAGAAGCGCCGCCCGCGACGCGCTGGTCTTTCGCGCCGAGCGCTATCGCATCTATCCGAAGGCTGCGGCCGAAGAGCACGGTCTAG
>DATHJR010000300.1:0-3640 GCA_035286525.1 Gemmatimonadaceae bacterium
AGCATCCCCTTGGCGAGATAGTCGTGCGCGAGCACGAAGTGCTGCTCCACCACGGCTTCGACCACCGCGGGTTTCTGCGCTTCGGGCTCTGGAGGCGCTTCGGGCGCGAGCTGGGTGAAGAGCGAGTCGAGGAGCTCTGCATCGAACGCAAAGTTCTCGACCCCGCTTGCGGTCTGCTCGTTGCCGGCGAGCTCCGGCGAGATGGACAGATCGGGATCCTCGTATTCGACGTCGATTGCGAGCTCGAACTTCTGCGGCGTGTAGTACGGGTCGAGCTCGAGCGCGCGTTTGGTCGCCCGCAGCGCTCCCTCGAAATCGCCGAGATTCGAAAGCGTGAATCCCAGGTTGTAGTGCGCCTCGGCGAACGTCGGCCGCGCGTGGATCGACCGGCCGAATGCGTTGCGCGCGTCCTCGAATTTCTTGAGCTCCGCCAGCACGAGCCCGACGCCGTTCCAGGCGACGGGCTGCTCGGGCTCCAGCGTGAGCACCTGCCGATACGACTCGAGCCCGAGCTGCATTCGCTTCGCGCGAAAGAGCAGGAGAGCGAGGTTCAGCCACGCCTTCACGAAGTTCGGCTGTGAGGAGAGCGCGGCGCGGAACGAATCGACCGCGGCTTCGCTCTCGCCGGCGTGGTACTGGGCCACGCCGAGATTGTTGTGCGCGATCGCGTACGCGGGATCGATCTCGAGCGCGTGCCTGTAGCTCTCCGCGGCCGCGGCGTGTTGTCCCTGCTGGTGCAGCGCGACGCCGCGCTCGCACCAGAGCTTCGGCGAGTCCTTCTGCGCGACGAGAATCTGATCGTAGAGCTCGATGGCCGCCGAAGCGTCCTTCTTCAGCAGATGCACCTCGGCCATCGCCTGGCGAACGAGATTCTCGTCCTCCTGACGGTCGAGCGCGAGCTGGTACTCCTTGAGCGCCTCGGCATAGTAGCCCTTCTGCCGAAAGGCGAGGCCGAGGTTGTAGTGAGCGAGGTGACCGTCGGTGGACAGCTCGAGCTGCGAGGAGCGGCGTTCCTGCCGTTCGGGAACGAGCTCGTTGTAGCGCGCGCTGTTGTAGCGATCGATGGAGAGGTTCGCCTGTGCACGCGACAGCGACGGGTTCAGCTGAATGGCGCGCTTCGTCGAGATCCGTGCCTCCTCGTGGCGTCCGAGGTCGCCGAGCACGAAGCCGATGAGGTAGTGCGCATCCGAATTGTCGGGGGACAGCTCGATCGAGCGGTGCAGCGCGGTGAGCGCCTGATCGTTCAACCCTCGGTTGTACAACACCTCGCCAATGTACTGGTGCACGAGAGGGCTCTTGTCGTCGAGCGCGAGCGCGCGGTCGAGCCAACACTGCGCCTTTTCGAGGTCACCGTTCGCCTTTTCCGCGAGGCCGAGCTGCACGATCGCGCCGATGTCGTTCGGCGCGTACTGGAGAATCGCGTTGAATTCCACGACGGCTTCCTTCCCGTCGCCGATCGCGGCGTAGGCGCGGCCGAGCTCCCAGCGCGCGTCGCGATCATCCGGATGCGCGCGCAGGCGATCGTGAAGCTCGGCGACGCGGCGGTCGTAGAAGCCCGTGTGAAAGTACGCCACCTCGAGATTGCGCTGCGCCACCTGCATCTTCGGGTCGAGCTCGAGTGCGCGCGCGAAGGCGGCGACGGCGTCCTCGTACATCCCCTTGTTGTAATACAGGACGCCGAGGTTGTTGTGCGCGCCGGCATCGGAGCCGTCAATGCGCCGCACGAACGACCGCAGGATGTCGCGATCGCGCTCGGAGATGGGGGTGGACGACGCGCCGTTCTGGCTCAAAGCGTTCGCACCGCGCGGAGAATGACCTGGAGGGACGCTGTGTCGGGGAGGAGGAGGAAAAAGCCGCGAAGCTCTTGGCCCTCTCCCTGAAGATAAAATTGTGTCTCGACGGCGACGACCATGTCTCGCTCGGTCCCGAATTGCAGATAGGCAGTATTGAGCACCGCCGTCGACATGTCGATGGCGAGGCTGGGCGGCGACGGCAGTAACATGAGACCCATGAACTCGCTCAGCGCGTTCATGTAGGCCCCGCTCAGGATGTTGCCGGCCTCCTTGATCGCCGACTGCTCGAGCTCACCGAAGGGGCCATCGGCAACTCTCGGGCGCCGCAGCATGAGCTGGGCGAGCCGCACCGCGGTGGGATGCGGAAAGACGAGAAGTGTGCGCCCGGTGAGGTCGCCCATCATCTGCATGAGCACCGCGACGATCGGCTCTTCCTCGGGGAGAATGCGCGACGGCACGTCCTCGAGCGCGGCGATCGTGATCGTCGGCACGGTGATCATGATCGTGTCGCCGGTCATCTGCGAGAGCGCGGTTGCGGCATGTCCCGCACCGATGTTCGCGGTCTCACGGAGCGCGTCGAGATCCATCTTGTCGAGCTGCAGCAGGTCCGCCATCGAGCGCTCCCTAGTGAAGACTGCTTACGTCCACGATCAGCGCCGGCGCGCCGTCGGCCAGAATCGTGGCACCACTGAACAATGCGAGCCCATCGCGCACGCTGTCGAATCCCTTCACTACAATGTCCTGTTGTCCAGCGAACTCGTCGACGACGAGCCCGGTGCTGCGTCCATCGGTCTCGATCACGATCACCTGCGTGGCACCGTCGGCGCTCACGAGCCGCGCCTCCGGTAACCCGACGATCTCCCTGAAATGAAGCAGCGGAACGACCTCGTCGCGCAGAAGCATCACTTCCCGGCCCTGCACCCGCCGGCGCGCCTCCAGGCGCAGCTCGACCGTCTCGCGCACGTGGGTCATCGGCAGCGCGTACATCTCGCCATCCACCCGCGCCAGGAGCGCGCGCACGATCGCCAGTGTCACGGGAAGGCGGAGCGTCACCGTCGTGCCCTCGCTGGCTCGCGAGCGAATCTCGACCGAGCCGCCGAGCGCACGCACACGCGTGAGCACAACGTCGATCCCGACGCCGCGTCCCGACATGTCCGTGATCGTCTCCGCCGTGCTGAAGCCGGGGCGGCCGATGATGCGCGCGAGCTCGTCATCGTCGAGCGATTCGACCGCCGCGTCCACGAGCCCCTCGGCCCGCGCGCGGGCGAGCACCTGCTCGCGATCGATGCCGCGGCCGTCGTCCTGCACGCGCATCGTCACCATCTGCCGCTCGCGAGTGACCGTGAGCGTGAGCTGGCCGGCGCGCGGTTTCCCGTTGTGCTCCCGCACGTCCGGCTGTTCGATGCCGTGGTCGGCGGCGTTGCGCAGCAGATGCACGATCGGCTCGCCGATCTCGTCGAGCATCGAGCGGTCGAGCTCGATCTCTCGCCCGTTGAGCGTGAGCTCGATCTCCTTTCCCAGCGCGTGCGCGGCGTCGCGGATGAGCCGCGGGAAGCGATCGAACACCTGGCCAACGGGCACCATGCGGCTCGCCATGATCTCGTCGTGGAGATCGGTGATGAGCCGCGATGCCTGCGCAAGCGCCTCATCGAGCGCGGGATGCGCAATCTCGTTCGCGACGTCGGTGAGTCGGCCGCGCGCGACGAGGAGCTCGCCCGCGAGATTCGTGAGCCCGTCGAGGCGGCGGAGCTCGACGCGGATGGTGCGCGGTGCGCGCCCCGCGGCATCGCCGGCGGATGCGGCGGCTGTGGCTGCACTGACCGCGGCCGGTGCGCCCACCGCGCGTG
>DATHJR010000301.1:0-4749 GCA_035286525.1 Gemmatimonadaceae bacterium
ACGACGCTCCCGCCCATCTTCAGCCGATAGCTCTGCAGAAAGAGTACGACCTCGAAGCCCTCGCGATAGAGCGACGTAAAGCCGAGCACCCCGAGTCCGAACACCACGCGGCGCGCCTTCTGCTCGGCGCTCCCCGCATCGCTCATCAGCGTGCGCTTGCGGCGATTGTGCATGCTGATCCACCCGGTCCAATAGACCTTGTGGAAGAACCAGTTCATGACCACCAGCAGCACGACGACCGCGAGGAGTCCCGTCCCCGCCTGCACATCGAGCGCGGGGAGGCGGTCGGAGAGCGCGTCGACCATGCCGACGGCGCCGAACCACGTGATCACCGTCGCCGCGAAGGCCAGCGCCGCGCCTGCGGCAACGGGCCGCTGATACGACTCCGTCGTTCCCTTCATGCTCGCGGTGATGGCGGCGAGCACGAGAATGCACTCGAGCCCCTCGCGGAAGACGAGTACCGCGATGTCGAGCGCCTTGACCATCGACGGACTGCCGAGCGAGGTCGGATCCGGCGAGCCGCCGGACGCTATGGCCGTCCAGATCAGCACCGCGAGCACGATGAAAGCGCCCGTCCAGACGGCGATGCGTCCGCCAACCCGCGCGGCGCGGGTGCCTGCGAACGTCGGACGGCTGGCCGTAGTCACTGCTGACACCGGGTGCACACGCGGTCTCGGATAGTCATTCCGACTGAAATTATCGGCTTTCACTTTCGCGCGCCAGCGGAGGTGAAATTGTGGAATTCCGGCGGTTTTCCGGGACCTTCGAGCACTGCCACCGCCGCTGCTGAGTCCGCCGTGTGCGTGAGCGATAGATGAACATGAGTGACGCCCAATTCGATGGCGCGCCGCGCCGCCCCACCGTGCAACGCGAGCGACGGCGAGCCGTCTTCGGCAAGTATCACCTCGAGCTCCCGCCAGCCGATCGCCCGCGCCTGGTGCGTTCCGCGGAGCGCCTTGTAGGCCGCCTCCTTGGCCGCCACGCGCGCAGCGAAATGGAGCGCCGGACGCGGCCGGCCCGTCGCGTACGCGCGCTCGGCGTCGGTGAACAGCTTCCTCAGCGCACGATCACCCTTGGACGCGAGCAGTCGCTCCACCCGCGCGATCTCGACCATGTCGATGCCGACCGCGACGATCACGGCTTGCTCGCAGCCGGCTTACGGCGCGGCGAGGACTTCTTCGGCTTCGCGGACTTTTTCCGCCCGAACATCCGGCGCCAGAACGACGGCGCCGCGCGTCGATCGTCGCTGAGTACCGGATGGATCGCGATCCAGCTGCTATCGGCGCTTCGAAACACGTTCCGCAGCACCGCCTGCCACGCGCGCCAACGCACGAAGCGCTCGCCGTCATCGGAGGCGCCGAGCGCGGCCTCCGCGCGCTCCAGCTCGGCCAGGCGCGCGAGGAGCCCTTGGGTGACGTCGGCGAGCTCCGCGCGGAGAGCGCGTCGCTCCCCAGCCGCCTTCGGATATCGTTCGAACGCGATCTCGTCCAACACGTGCTCGATCGATGCTCCGAGCGCCGCCGCATCGAACGCCGCGCGCAGCGCCACCAGATTCGGCGCGCGCTCGGCAAGCAGTCTCGCCTCCAGCAGCGGACCGAAAAAGCGGTCGTGCTCTTCACCCGCGGCGAGCGAGCCGGCGCCGAGGGCGCGCAGCGATCGCGTCATCTCCGGGATCGCGCACACGCTGCTCGCGATATCGGTGGCCAAGGCGTTGAGATCGGGCGCCTGCGCCAACTGGATCACATCGCCCGTGGCGAGATAGAGCTCCAACACATCGCCCGGCACGCGTATCCCATCGAGCTGCGCGAGCGCGAGCGAGATCCGCCCGCGCGCGGTATCCAGCGATATCGACTCGGCGTCGAGCGTGAGCATCGCGTCGCCTTCGAGCTCGCGCCCCCGAAGCAGTCCGCCAAGCGTCACGCGACGCGGCGAGGCGGCAGCCACCTAGCGCTCGCGCGCCGCGGGCGCGTTGCCGGAGAGCTCCGCGTCCGAGAGCGCGGCGCGCTCGCCGGTGCGCTCCTCGAATCGCATCGCGAAATCCGCGAGTCGATCGGCGTTGTACGCCGCACGCGGGATCTCGAGCGCCGCGATCGCGCGCTCGAGCGCCTCGGGCTCGCCCTCGACCTCCACGAGATCGTCCATGCGGGGATACCGCTCGAAGCGCACCATGGCCTCGCCGAGCGCGAACTGCTCGATCTCGCGATCGATCGCACGCGTCACGATGTAGCCGAGTCCGGAGAGAATGTGTGCGATGGAGTCGGGATCCAGCACCGTACTTCCGATCTCCTCGCGCACCTTGTAGCCACGCTCGTAGGCGGTCGGCCCCTTGAACTCGAGCTCCGCGCGCGAGCCCGTCTCGTTGCGGTAGATGCGCAGCCGAAGGACAATGTCGCGAGACGTGAGCAGGTGGTTGCTCGTGTCGTAGCGGCGGTCTTCGAGGCGGCCCGCGAACGTCGGCGTCGCACCGGCGCGCAGCAGCCGCTCGCGGCAATCGTCCCACGAGTCGAGCACCGCCTTGAGCTCGACCTCACGCATCGACGATCACGCGCATCACGGCCTGCGTGTCCGCAAGCGACGGGAACAGCGCGTACGGGTGGTGCCTCGCCAGCTCCTCGGGGGCGTAGCGGCCGGTCGCCACCGCGATCGCCCGCGCGCCGATCTCGCGTCCGCACGTGATGTCCGCCGGCGTGTCGCCGATGACGAAAATTCGATCGCCCGGAATGTCGAGTCCGAGGTCCTCTTTCGCGCGCCGTTGCGCGAGCCCCGGCAGCTCTCCGCGCGCGTGGTGATCGGAGCCGAAGGCGCACACCTTGAAACGATCGAGATCGATGCCGGCCGCGCGCAGCTTGATCGCGGCGCCATCGCGCAGATTGCCGGTGAGCAGGCCGAGAACGATGTCGCTCCGCGCCTCGAGTGCGTCGAGTAACTCGCGCACGCCGTCGAACACGTGCGCGCGCGTTCCCCCGGCGAGCTCGCGCTCGAGGCCGCCCAGGTAATGCTCCATCAGCGGATCGAGGCGCGCGTCGATGGTCTCGTCGGTGTACCCGCTCGCTCGCATGAGATCGCGCACGATCTCCGGATCGGTCTTCCCGTCGTAGTGATAGTCCGTTGGGCCGGCGCCGCCGAATACGTTCGTGAGCGCCGCTGTCATCGCGCGGCGGCCGGCTCCATCGCTCCAGAGGATGGTTCCATCGATATCGAACAATACGAGCTTCATTTTCGGCGCGTCCGTCAAGTGTGCGTCAGGGTGACACCCGCGAGAATCGTCACGGCACCCACGCCCTGCAGCGGCGTTGGATGCTCGTGCATCCAGATCCACGCCGCGATCAGCGCGAACACCGGCTCGAAATGCAGATAGATGCCCGTGCGCGTGGCGCCCAGGATGCGAACGCCGCGATACCAGAACACGGACGCGAGCGCGAGCGAGATCACGCCGCCGTAGAGGATCGACATCCACACGTCGAGCGGCAGCGCCGACCAGTGCGTCGCGAGCATCGATGGAAAGCCGAAGATCAACAACGGCAGCGAGCCTCCGGCGAGCGTGAGCGCCGCCACCGTGGTATCGTCGACGTCGCTGACGTAGCGAGCCTGCAGCACGACGTACACTGCCCAGATCACTGCGGCGAGCACGGCGAGCAGATTTCCCTCGAGCGAGGACGTTCCGTCGAGCGCGATCCGCGACGTCAGCGCGATGAGGGCGACGCCCGCGAGCGAGAGCGCGATGCCGAGCGCGCAGCGCACGGAGATCTCGCCGAGCCCCGCGGCGCGGCTCAGCAGCGCGATGAACGCCGGGCTCGACGCCAGCAACAGCGCTGCGACGCCGACGTCGGTGTTCACGACGCTGCCGACGAAGACCATCTGATAGATGCCGTTGCCGAGCACGCCGAGGCCGAGCAGCAGGAGCACCTGGCGAGGAGTCGGGCGTACACGCGCCGTCGCGCCCACGAGAATCAGGAGCAGGAGCGCTGCGAACGAGATGCGGACGGCGTTGAACGCGAGCGGTGCCATGTGGCGCGTGGCGTACTTCACGACCGGGAAGTTGAATCCCCAGATCGCGACCATCAGCACCATCAGGAAGTCGGTCGGGACGAACATCGGCGTCGGTCGAGATGGTGCGTCGGCGCGAGGCCGGGCGTCGATGAGCGTCATGCATAAAGCTAGGCGTTGGCGGCGCGCGGTGACAGCGGGTGGCCGCTGCTCCGGACGCTCCCTAACTTGCGGGATGCATCTCTCCTTTGCTCTCTTCGCCGACGCCGCGAACATCTCCCAGGAGGGGAAACTCAACATCCTCGGCGTGTTCGACGCGGTGCAGTGCGGCACGCTGCCCACCATTCACCCGCGCGCGCACCTCGTCGTGCGGCTGAAGGGCGGAGCCGAGGACGTCGGTACGCATACCGTGTCGCTGCACTGGCTCAATCCGCAGGGGCAGGAGCTGTGGTCGTCGAATGGAGAGCTGAACATCGGCCCGCCACCGGCGGGCGTCAGCGAGATGGACATGCCGCTCATCGCCGCGATCGACCTGCCGCTCGACGCATCTGGGGCGTATTCGATGCGCATCGCCCTGGACGGCGAGGCGCACGGAGAGGTCGGGCTGGTGGTGCGGAGCGACATGGCACCGATGGGCGCGACCCTTCCCCCAAACCGTTTGGTGAGCTGATGCACATTCGTGTCCTGGTGCTCGTCGCCGTCGTCGCCACCGCGCCGATCGCGCTTGGCGCGCAGGCAACGTCGCACGCGGTCGACCGCGCG
>DATHJR010000302.1:0-3294 GCA_035286525.1 Gemmatimonadaceae bacterium
CATCGGTGCCGGCGGCGCAGGGCTGCGCGCCGCGATCGCCGCGGCGTCGGCGGGCGTTTCGGTGGGACTCATCTGCAAGTCGCTGCTCGGCAAGGCACACACGGTGATGGCGGAAGGCGGAGTCGCGGCGGCGTTGGGCAATGTGGACGACCGGGACAGCTGGCGCGTGCACTTCGCCGACACGATGCGCGGCGGACAATACCTCAACAACTGGCGCATGGCCGAGCTCCACGCGCAGGAAGCGCCCGATCGGGTGCGCGAGCTGGAAGCATGGGGCGCGCTGTTCGATCGCACACCCGACGGACGCATCCTTCAGCGGAACTTCGGCGGTCACAAGTATCCGCGACTCGCGCACGTGGGCGACCGCACCGGGCTCGAGATGATCCGCACGCTCCAGGACCACAGCATCCATCAGGGGATCGACGTGTTCATGGAGTGCACCGTCATCAGGCTGCTCAAGGACGGGGAGCGCATTGCCGGCGTGTTCGCCTACGACCGCGACCGCGGCCGCTTCCGGCTCTTTCGAGGGAAGGCAGTGGTGCTGGCCACGGGCGGAATCGGGCGGGCGTTCGAGATCACGAGCAACAGTTGGGAGTACACGGGCGACGGTCTCGCGCGCGCGTACGAGGCCGGCGCCGAGCTGATGGATATGGAGTTCGTGCAATTCCACCCGACCGGAATGATTTGGCCGCCGAGCGTGCGCGGACTGCTGGTGACCGAGGGGGTGCGCGGCGAGGGAGGCGTGCTGCTCAACCGCGAAAACCGCCGCTTCATGTTCGACGAGATCCCGGAGAACTATCGCGCGCAGACCGCCGACAACGAAGACGAAGGGTGGCGCTACACGCAGGGAGACAAAAACGCGCGCCGTCCGCCTGAGCTGCTCACACGCGATCACGTGGCGCGCTGCATCGTGCGCGAAGTGCGCGAGGGGCGTGGCAGTCCGCACGGCGGCGTGTTCCTCGACATTGCGTGGATCAAGCGCCGGCTCCCTGACGCCGCCGAACACATCAAGAAGAAGCTCCCGAGCATGTACCATCAGTTCAAGGAATTGGCCGACATTGACATCACCACAACGGCGATGGAAGTGGGGCCGACGACGCACTATATGATGGGCGGCATCCGCGTGGACGGCGAGACGCAGATGTCCACGATCGATGGATTGTTCGCCGCAGGCGAGTGCGCCGCGGGACTGCACGGCGCGAACCGACTCGGCGGGAACTCCCTCTCTGATCTGTTGGTGTTCGGCAAGCGGGCCGGCGATCACGCGGCCGCTTTCGCCGGCGCTCACGGCCCGCCGCGTATCGACGACGTGGCCGTGGATGACGCGGCGCGCGCTGCGCTCGAACCATTCGCGCGCCCGGCGTCATCCGATGGCGCCGGAGCGTTTCAGGTTCAAGAGGAGCTGCAGACGACAATGCAGGACCTCGTCGGGATCGTGCGCAACGAAGCCGACATGCAGCGCGCGCTCGTCGCAGTCCAGGAGCTGAGCCGGCGGGCGGCGCAGGTGGCGGTGTCGGGGAACCGGGAGTACAATCCTGGTTGGCACACCGCGCTCGATCTGCTCAACATGCTCACCGTGTCGGAGGCAATCACGCGCTCGGCGCTCGAGCGGAAGGAGAGTCGCGGCGCGCAGTTCCGCGAAGATTATCCCGACAAGAATTCCGAGTTTGGCAAGTTCAACATCGTCGTGCGCAAGGGCGCCGACGGGCAGATGGAGCTCTCTCGACGTCCGATTCCCCCACTGCCCGTCGAGCTCGCACAGATCATCGAGGAGATGCGCTGATGTCGAGCGACGTGCAAGCGCCAGCGAGTGCCACGCGGGCCACATTCGAGGTCTGGCGCGGAGACGCGAGCGGCGGACGCCTGGTGCCGTACACCACCGAGGTGTCCGAAGGAATGGTCGTGCTGGATGCGATCCACCAGATTCAGGCCGAGCAGGCGAATGACCTGGCGGTGCGCTGGAACTGCAAGGCTGGGAAGTGCGGCTCCTGCTCCGCCGAAGTGAACGGAAAGCCCAAGCTCATGTGCATGGCTCGGCTCAGCGACCTCGAGCTCGACAAGCCGGTGACCGTCGAGCCGATGCGCGCGTTCCCGCCCGTCCGCGATTTGGTGACCGACGTGTCGTGGAATTTCCGGGTGAAGAAGACGATCACACCCTTTGCTCCGCGAAAACCCGACGCTCCCGACGGCACGTGGCGGATGGCTCAGT
The DNA here is from genome assembly GCA_035286525.1 of Gemmatimonadaceae bacterium. GTDB lineage: Bacteria > Gemmatimonadota > Gemmatimonadetes > Gemmatimonadales > Gemmatimonadaceae > FEN-1250. Next base: position 2,210 of record DATHJR010000302.1, read on the forward strand.
CGGATGTGGACCGGGTGCAGGAGTTCAGAAAGTGCATCGAGTGCTTTCTCTGCCAGGATGTCTGCCACGTGTTGCGGGATCATCAGATGCAGGAGGAGTTCATCGGCCCGCGCTTTCTCGTGTACGCGGCCGCGCTCGAGATGCATCCGCTCGATACGGCTGATCGGGTGGATGAGCTGCGGCAGGCGCACGGCATTGGGTACTGCAACATCACGAAGTGCTGCACAAGCGTCTGCCCCGAGAACATCACGATCACCGACAACGCGATCATTCCGCTCAAGGAGCGAGTCGTGGACAAGTTCTACGATCCGATCGGGCGCCTGGTCAAGATCTACAGCCGGAGAACGCGCGGCGAGTGAAGGCGCGGCGCGCTGAGGAGCGATCCATGTCACAGCTCAAGAGGATCCGGAAGGAAGCGGTACCGGCGGCCCTGCAGAAGGCCGAGCGCTACCGGCTGATCAACGACCCGTGGTCGGCGGAGAGTATCTGCCTCGACGTGCTCGAGGTCGATCCGGAGAACCAGCAGGCATTGACCGCGCTGTTGCTGTCGTACACCGATGAGATGATCGAGCAGCCGGGGGAGGGGCTTCGGCGTGCGCGTGAGGTGTTGCCGCGGCTGTCCGATGATTACAAGCGAGCGTACTACGCCGGGATCATCGCCGAGCGGCGAGCGAAGGCGCATCTGCGCCGCGACGACGCCGGAGGCGGCGCGATCGCCTACAACTGGTTGCGCGAGGCGATGGAGTGGTACGAGCGCGCCGAGGCGATCCGCCCCGCGCAGAACGACGACTCGATCCTCCGCTGGAACGCCTGCGTTCGGCTGCTTGCTCGCCGCCCGCAGGTGAAGCCGGCCCTGGCCGGGTCGTACGAGCCGAGCCTGGAGTAGGGCACGCACCTTAGAGACGGTAGGTTGGAGGCGGTGGCGGACGCCCTTAGTCGCCCCTCCGTCAGTTGCCCGGCCGTAGCTTCTCAGTTATCATAAGAAGCTGTACGCGTTTGCCCTTCACCACTCCATACGCTCCTTCATGCCGATTCGTGGTCCCCGTCTCAGGGTCATTCGACGCCTGGGCGTTCAGCTCCCCGGT
>DATHJR010000303.1:0-9864 GCA_035286525.1 Gemmatimonadaceae bacterium
GCGATCTGCGCGCCTGCGCGGGCGGCGCACGTCGCGAAGGCCGTGGATTCCACGGGCGCGCTGGTCGGGCACGTGTACGACGCGCAGAAGGGCGCGCCCGCGGCATCGAGCCTCGTCGCGGTCGTGTGGCCGGTCCTCTTCCTCGACGCGCATGGGGTGCACCGGGAGTCGCGGCAACTCCAGGCGAGAGCAAATGACGACGGCTGGTTCGCGATCTGCGGCCTGGATCCCGGCGACTATCAGCTGCGCGCGGAGAACGGCGCCCGCAACACGGGCTTCATCGATGCCGTCGTGCGCCCGCGAGACATCGCGCGTCTGTCGCTCGTGCTCGGCGCCGATTCGCCGGGCGCCCCCGCGGATACGGCCGCACACGGGAGTGCCAGGCTCGCCGGAACCGTCACCACGCACGATGGTCACCCGCTCGAGGGCGCGCAGGTCGTAGTGGATGGCTCGCCGCTTACCGCCGCGACGGACGCGCGCGGGGCGTTCGCCCTCGAGGGCGTGCCGGACGGCTCGCGCATGGTCGAGGCGCGAGCGCTTGGATACGCACCCACGCGCGTCGCGGTCGCGCCCTCGCGCGATCAGCCGTCGACTGTCGCCATCGTGATGGAAAAACGCGTCGAAACGCTCCAGACGGTGACGGTCTTCGGCAAGGAAAGCAGACGCATGCGAGACCTCTCCGGATTCTCGGAGCGCAGCACACGAGGGTTCGGGCGATTTCTCACGCGCGCCCAGATCGATCGAGCGGACGTGCAGGACGTCTGCGACTTGTTGCGACGCGTGCCCGGCGTGAGCGTCTCGCCCGACGCGGGAATGGGCTGCGGGGCGTCGGTCCGCGGCGTGGGAAGTCCGAACCGCTGCGAGCCTACGGTCTACCTGGACAACATGCCGTTCGGCGGCTCGGTGGCCGAATTCACGCGGAGCATCTCGCCGCGCGACATCATGGGAATCGAGATCTACTCGACCGCCACGGAACCCCCGCAGTATCCGGGCGCGTGCGGCAGCATCGTGGCGTGGACGCGCTGAGCGAGAGCGCGCGCGGCTCGGGGATGGGGAGCGCTACGCCGCGCTGAACTTGATGTCCGCGCTCTGCGTATAAACCCCGCCCTTGTTGTCTCTCCACGTCACCGCCACCGGCGCTTCCTTCGTCGCCCGCAGCGAGAAGCCGACGAATGGATCGCGACTGATGCCGGAGCTCCACTCGAAGTGAGCGACGCGCTCGCCGCCATACGTGATGACGACATCGTTCACGAAGTAGGCGGGGATCGGAATTCCCGCCTGGTCGCGGCTCATCCCCGTGAGCATCGGGTGCGACAGCAGCGCCCGAATGTTGATCACCGCGTTTCGCGCGATCTTCGTGGGGAGAATGATCTTTCCCTGGCCGATGTCGTCGCGCATCAGACGCACCCGTTGAGCGAGGTGAAGACGAAGCGCGACGTGGTCCAGAGCTCGCCGCGGCTCGTCTCCGCGATGACTCGCACCTGGGAGCTGCGCCGCATCTTGATGCGTGTGTCGAGGGTGGCCGCCCCGATCGCCGCCGTGAAGTCGAACCCAGCGAGATAGATGTCGGGGTTGTGGTCGACGACGATGTGAATCCCCTTCACGTAGTCGTCCGGCGTCATCGGGAGATCGCTCTCGATGAGCAGCGGCACCTCGCGGCTGTCCGGCGCGACGTCGGGGACGTCGAGCGTGATGTGTCCCTCGCGAATCGGGCGCGTGCCGAACTTGTCGCGGAGCACCTTCTTCACCGCGTCGTCTGGCTCGTTGTCGGGACCGCGGAACAGCGGCGAGGCGGCTGCGGCGCTACCCGTGGCTGCCAGCGCCGCGAGGGCGAGGGCCGAAGACTTGAAGAAGGTGCGGCGGGAGAGGGGATCGCGCACTGGACTCCGGGGGCTTCGGGACAGCTGAAATATAGCGGCTCGAGAATGCGGAACTTCGCCGGTTTCGTGCCGCTCAGCCGGTCACTACGGTGGTGGCGGGTAAGAAACCGTCGATGACGTGTCCCTGGTTTCCGAGTGACCGCACACCGTCCCGATCGTACTAAGCGAGAACGTCGCGGAGTCTGCGGTTGGAGTGCCTCGCGCCAGGTCGTATCTGATCGAAATGTCCAGCGGGCAAATGCCGGACAATGATCCGGTCGAATACTGCACGGTTCCGACGTCCGTCTGTATGATAGTGGAGTGTGCGAGGTCTATCGAATCACCGTGGACATTCGTGAGGGTTTCGATAGTGACCGCTACGGTCGGCTTGGACGTGAAGGTCCAGACATTCGAATGATTGTCCTTGATCCCGCAGTCGACGAGCGTGTCAGTCAGCCCGAAGATGTCGTCGCCCGCGGAGTCGGTCGAGAAGGTGCCGTTGACTCCAACACGGCCTCCCTCGGGACAGGAGGTTGATCCGCTAACCGGCAGCGGTACGCCCGCAACGCGGGGCGCGTCGAAATGTGCGGGCGTGGGGAGGCTTGCCGCTGGATTCCCTAATGAGACCCCGAGTAGGAACGACAATGCGCTAGTCATCGACTGGACCTGTTCCGTCGATAAATCTCCGCCGGGCTGTGTGGCGGAGTCGCTGCACGCGGCGATGAAGGCAATCGCAATCAGGACGGCAGTCGATACCAACTTTCTCTGCAACATCGTTAGTGGGTGAGAGCCGGTCTCTGCGTTCGCGTCACTTTCTCCGCGGCCTCGCGACGAGCTCGCCGCCGCAGTTGGGGCACACGTTGTTCATCGACGTGGCGCACGCTTCGCAGAATGTACACTCGTAGGTGCAGATGAATGCGCCGCCCGTTGCCGGCGTGGCCGCGTGACATTTCTCGCACTCCGCGCGCATCTCGAGCGCCATCGCGTTTCTCCTGCCTAGCGCACCGCGGGTGACGCCAGACGCGCTTCCGCGACCAGCGGTATCACCTGTTCGGCGAAGCGCTCCATCTCCTCGAGCTGCGGGCTGCATTGCAGCAGCAGCAGGTCTACTCCCACCGCCTCGAGCTCCCGTACGCGCTCCGCTACCTGCTCCGGCGTGCCAACGAGCCCCGCGCGCAAGCCGCGATTCGACACCGAATAATCCTCGAGCGAGACCTGCTGCTCGAGCTTGGTGTTCGCAATCCAGTCGCGATAGTTCCCGTAGCCCGGCGTTCCCTCGGCGACGTTCGTGATGCGCGCGAGCTCCTTCTTCACCTCGGCGTCGCTGTCGCGCACGATCGCGTAGGCGGCCATTCCGTACTGCATCGGTGGCTTGGCGAATCCCTCGCGACGCTTTTTCAGGTCGGCGACCTTCGGCGCGATGCGCTCCGGCGGATCTCCGTGCATGACGTACGCATCGCAGTCCCGCGCGATGAGCGTCTTCGCCGCCTCGGACTCGCCGCCCGCCCAGACGGTCGGCCGCCTGCGCGCGCCTCGCGCGACTGGCTTCGGCTCGACGATGGTTTCGTCCACCGAGTAGTACTTCCCCTCGTGCGACAGCTGATGCTCGCGCCACGCGCCGTCGACGATGCCGAGCCACTCCTCGGTGCGCGCGTAGCGATCGTCGTGCTCGTCGAAGCGGACGCCGAAGCGCCGTGCCTCATCCTTCCACCACGATGACACGAGATTGAGCGACAGCCGGCCGCCAGAAATTTGATCGATGTTCGCGGCCTGCTTCGCGAAGATCGCGGGAAGATGGAAGGTCGGGCGCACCGCGATCATCAGCTCGAGCTTCGTCGTCACCGCGGCGAGAGCGGCCGCGGTGGACCAGGCGTCGAGCGACGGCGCGTCGATTCCCTTTATGTCGTTCAGAAAGAGCTCGGCGACCAGTGTGAGGTCGTAACCGATCTCCTCGCTGCGGATCGCGAGCCTCTTCGTGTAGTCCCAACTCGCTTCCATCTTCTCGTCGGCGACGTTGCGCAGCCAGCCGCCGAACACGGGCATCCAGTAGCCGTATCGCATCAGGCGGCGCCGACGAGCGACTTGCGGAAGCCGGCGCGCTCCTCGAGATAGTCGGCCAGGCGCGCGAACGGATCGAAGCCGATTACGTTCACCGCGTCGGCGACGAAGTTCGAAAGCGCATTGACATCGTAGAAGTAATGCCTGCCGTCGCGCGCGTCGACGAGATACTCGATGCCGCCCACGTCCAGCCCGGTGCGCGCGGCAATGCGCTCCACCTGCGCGATGATCTCCTTGGGCGGGTGCGCTGCTTCCACCCGCATGCCGTTCTTCGCGAGGTCGACCGCGCACGCGCCGCGCACGAGCTCGCGCCCGTCCGTGGTCTGACAAACATCGGCGGGGCAGAGATTGAACGAGCCGACGTCGGGATAGACATCGATCGCATAGAGGAACTTGCCGCCGAGCACTTCGACGCGCGTGATGTGCGCGTCGGCGAGCGGGGCCTGCTCCTGCACGAGCGCGACGTTGTCGATGCCGAGGTCGATGGTGCCGTCAGCCGCCGCCCTGGCGAGCGCGTCCTCGTTGTCGAAGCGCGTGATGCCGGCGCCGCTGCCGCCGATGTTCGCCTTCACCAGCACGGGGAAGCGCAGCCCGCGTGCGGCGCGGGGCGCCATGCTCGCGTGATTGATGACGCGCGCGCGAGGGAACGGCAGCCCGAGCTCGCGAAGGATGTCGAGTTGCATCGCCTTCGAGATCTCGACGGTGTACGTCTGCGCGCCGTTGACGACGGGGACGCCGAGCCTGTCGAGATGGCGGAGCCAGTCGAGCGTGTAGAAGGTGGCCTGCCCGTGTCCGCGCAGGTACGCGGAGGGCGAGGTACGGTTGAACACGAGAGACCACGGCACCGACGTCTCCGACGGGTCGTAGCTGTGCGCGGCGGCGTCGAGGCGCTCGTACGGCACCGAGCGGCGATCGAGCTCGGCGAAGAGCGGGCGGAACCAGTCCGGATGCTCGTGATAGATCGCGATCGGCTTGATCGCGCCTTGACGCTCGGACATCGGGGATCGCTCCGGGTTGGTGGTGTCGCCGGCCTGAGTGTGGCCGTGCCATTCTGAAGCCCGCGGCGAGGGCGAAAGTTCCGCCGCCGCACTCTGAATTCTCGCAGGGTGCGAGGGCCGAGGGTAGATTCCCCCCATGACCGCAAAGACTCCGTTTGTAACGACGGATTACGTACGCTGGGAGGACATCGACCTCGCCGGCATCGCCCGTTACAGCGCTTACACCCGTTTCCTCGACATCGCCGAGACGGACCTCTACCGCTCGCTTGGCACTCCGCTCAGCAGGCTTCACGCGCAGTACAAGGTGTGGCTGCCGCGGAAAGTGATGCACATCGAGTACTACGCGCCGGTGAGGCTGGACGACCCGGTGGTGATGGCCGCGTACTTCAGCAACATCGGACGCACGTCGGTGACGTTGAACGTCGACCTCTTTCGCGACGACCGGAAGACGATGATCGCGGCCGCGCATCTGGTGCTGGTGTGCGTGGACACCGCGCTCGCGAAGGTCGCGCTGCCGGCGGAGTTTCGAACGCTCGTGGAGCGGCACGTCATCTCGAGCGAGGAGGCACGGGCGGCGATGTAATCTGCAGCGGCCACTCGTACGCCGACGGCACTGCCCGGAGCTCGATGGCTCCGTAATGCGACTACTCGAGTGCTCTCCGATACAGCTCCGCCGTCCCCTCGTCGTACGCGCACGCGATGATCCGCTCGTACTCTGCCTCGTGCCGCCGCATCGCGCGCACCGCGATCTGGACCGCGTGTTCCCCCGGAAATCCGTAGACGCCCGCCGAGATCGCGGGGAAGGCAATCGTGCGCACGTCGCCCGCCTCGCGCGCACGCGCGAAGCTCTCCTCGTACGCGCCATCGAGCAGCTCTGGCTCCCGCTCCCCACCACCATACCAGATCGGCCCCGCCGCGTGGATCACGTATCGCGCGCGAAGCTCGAATCCCGGCGTGATCACCGCGCCGCCCGTCGCGATCGGGCCGAGCGCTCGACTCGCCTTCACTAGATTCTTCCCGGCCGCACGATGAATCGCGCCGTCAACACCGCCTCCGCCCGCCAGCGCGCGGCTCGCGGCGTTCACGATCGCGTCGACATCCAGCGTCGTGATGTCCGCCACCATTGCCTCGATCACGTCGGCACTTCTCCGCCCGACAACGCATCCTCCCGATACGTGATCCACCCGGTCGTTTCCTCCGCCACGAGCTCGACATCGGTGCCGATCGGGATCGTCAGATTCGGCATCTCGTGCCCCGCGGGGAAGTCGGTCAGCACCGGCACGTTGAGATCCGAGAGCAAGTCCAGAAGAAAATTCTCGAACTCATCCTCCTCGCTGCGATCGATCGACAGCTTGCCGATGATCACGCCACGCACCGCGCGCAGCAGTCCCGCCGCCCGCAGGTGCACCAGCCGCTCGTCGAGCACACTCATCGGATCACGCGTCTCCTCGAGGAACAGGATCGAATCGGTCGTGTCGACCTCGTACGGCGTCCCGATCGTCTGCTGCACCAGCGACAGATTGCCCCCGATCAGCCGTCCCGTGGCGCGCCCGGGGCGCACCACTCGCGCGATTCCGCGGCCGATCTTCGTCGTCGGACGCGGCGTCGTGAGCGCCGTGAGCAGCGACGCCATCGTCGGGTCGCGTGTGCTGGGAATCAGGTCGTCGACCGTCGGCCCGTGGAACGTGCGCAGTCCCGACCGTCGCATCATCCAGAGATGCAGCGCCGTGATGTCCGAGTAGCCCACAAAGATTTTCGGATTGCGCCGAAAGACCTCCGGCTCGAGATACGGGAGCATCCGCACGGCTCCGTAACCGCCCGTGCCGCCGATCACCGCCTTCACCTTGGGGTCCAGCCACACTCCCATGAAGTTCTCGGCCCGCCGCTCGTCCTCGAGCCGCTTGAATCGCCGTCCAGTCGCGATCTCGGGATCGAGCACCACGCTGTATCCCGCGTGCTCGAGCGCCTTCACTCCGCGAAGCAGCCACCCGGGTCGCGGCGCGTACGATGGCGCCACGATGCCGATCGCATCACCCTTCACGATGGGCGCTGGGCGAAGGAGAGGTGCGGTATCCGGCGGATCAGGCGTCATTTCTCTGAATTTAAGCGACCGCTTCGAGGCCTCGTGAGCCGCCCTGTCCCGTATGGATACCGTAGCCCGCGTACCGAAGCCACCAACCAATGGCTAGATTGCCCTCCATGTCCGCGAACGAAAACGCGATGTATTTCCGGAAAGGCTTCGGCCTCAAGGCCGATGTCCAGGACACGCTCGCCACCGACTACACTGGGCGACTCGTAGATCTTTTGCAGACAAGGGGTTACGCGCTCACTGCCGGCGACACGACGGTGCGCCTCGCGCGTGAGTTCGGCTTCTGCTACGGCGTCGAGCGCGCGGTCGAATACGCCTACCAGACTCGCACCAAGTTCCCCGATCGCCGCATTCGCCTCGTCGGCGAGATCATCCACAATCCGCATGTCAACGACCGCCTGCGCGAGATGGGAATCGAGATCCTCGTCCCCTCCGCCACGGGCTTCGACTACGCCGCGATCACTCCGGAGGACGTCGTCATCCTTCCGGCGTTCGGCGTTCCGATGAAGGATTTCCAGACGTTGCGCGAATCCGGATGCGTGATGGTCGACACGACGTGCGGCTCGGTGCTCAACGTGTGGAAGCGCGTCGAGGCCTACGCACGCGACGGACTCACCTCGCTCATCCACGGCAAGCACTATCACGAAGAGACGCGCGCCACCGCGTCGCAGGCCGAGAAGCATCCGGGCGCGCACTGGATCGTCGTGCGCGACATGGCCGAGGCGAAGATCGTGTGCGAGTACATCGAGGGACGCGGACATCGCGACGCCTTCCTCGCGAGGTTCGCCCCGGCGGTGTCCGCGGGATTCGATCCCGATCTGCATCTCCTGCGCATCGGAGTCGCGAATCAGACGACGATGCTCGCGCGCGAATCGCTGGCGATCGGCGAGGAGGTTGGCAACGCCATCGCGCGCGCGCGGGGAACCGAAGCGCGCGCCACGGACTTCCGCTCCTTCGACACGATCTGCAGCGCCACGCAGGACCGGCAGGACGCCGTGACAGAGCTGCTCGCCGAACCGCTCGATGTGATGGTCGTCGTCGGCGGCTACAACTCGAGCAACACGATCTCGCTCGCCGCGATCTGCGCCGAGCACGTGACCACGTACCACATCGAGGACGCGGAGGCGATCGACCCGCAGCTCGGCACGATTCGCCACAAGCCGATCGGGCGCGCCGAGGAGCTCACCGAAAGCTGGATGCCGGCGCATGGAGCGCTGCGCATTGGACTCACCGCCGGCGCGAGCACGCCGAACAACAAGATCGGCGACACTGTGGCGCGGGTGTTCGCCTCACGGGGCATCGACCCGGCCACAATTTCATGATCACGCGCGAGTGACGTCGGCCGCGCCCTCTGCCTTCGGGTCAGCAGAGCTTCGCGCCGGCACCACGCGCGTCGTCATCATCCCCGCGCTCGGCGGCAAGATCGCGAGCATGGAGATGGCGGGGCGCGAATGGCTGTGGACGAGCGACGTCATCGCGCATCAGGCGCCGATCGATGGCGCCTCGTACGTCGAGACCGCCGATTCCGGCGGCTACGACGAATGCTTTCCGACCACGGCGGCGTGCACGCTCCCCGCAATCTCGGGTCGCTACGCGGCGCTCTCGCTCCCGAATGCGTACAGTGGTCTCGCGCTCCCCGATCATGGAGAGCTCTGGTCGCAGTCGACGACCTTCGAGGTCAGGACGCTCGACGAGGGGACCTACGCGGTGTGCGGGTGGGTGGGGAAGCGCATGCCGTATCGCTTCGCGCGTGCGATCTACGTGACCGCGGACCGCGTCGAGATGCACTACGCGGTCACCAACGATGGGCTCGACCGTCTGCCCTTTCTATGGTCCGCGCATCCGCTGCTGCCGCTCACCAAGAACACCAAGCTCGAGTTCCCCGAGGGCGCGCGCGTGCGCGTCTGGGCGCAGCACGGCATCGAGCTCGGCGGACCCGGCGCGGAGCATCGCTGGCCCCGCGCGGTGGCCGCGGGGAAGAATCACGACTTCCGAATTCCCGATCAGATCGCCCGCAAGTATGCGTGCAAGCTCTTCATCGACATGGGAACCGGACGCGCCGCAATCGAAGAGGCGGGCTCGCGACTCGAGGCCTCCTTCGACACCGCGGACGTCACGCACTTCGGGCTCTGGCTCAATCGCGGTGGCTGGTCGCCCTTCGCCCGAGGAAAGAACTATCACAACCTCGCCTTCGAGCCCTGCATCGGTGCGCCCGATTCACTCACCGAAGCGCTCGGCCAATGGCGCAGCGCGAACTGGCTCGAGCCCGGCCAGACGCGCGAGTGGACGCTCACCTGGCGTGGCACGAGGCTGCTGTAGATGTATCGGTGCAACGCAGGTTGCGCGCGCGGCGGGCTCTAACGACTGATATACGGACAAAACGGAATGAGCGGACAAAAACGGATGACTTCTCGCACGCGAGAAAATATTTCTCGCGCGAACGAAGCATTCCGTTTTTTTTCGTCTCCCTCCGTTCTTGTCCGTATTTCACATCGTTACGACCAGCCCAAGCGGCAGTTCAAGCAGTAGCAATTCGATGATGCGAAATCGGCGGAGAGATTGAACTGATCGGACTCGCCTGCACCGCACTAGTGCTCGAGTCCGCGATCCACGGTCACCGTGATCGTGCCATAGGAGTGATTCGGCACCTCTTCCGATTTGTACTCCTTTCCCGTGTGCGTGCCGCCAAAGGTGATCGTGAGCGAGTGGCGGCGAATCGCGACGCCGAAGTCGTAGCTGTACACCCACGGAATGCGGCTCACGGAGAATGTCGTGTCGTTCTTCGCGTAGCTGCGGTCGAGCGTCTGATCGTAGGCGACCAGCGATGTACGCGCGCCGCCGTAGACCCAGACGCCGAAGT
>DATHJR010000304.1:0-2996 GCA_035286525.1 Gemmatimonadaceae bacterium
CGCGACGACCGTCCGCTCACCGAAACGGAGGACGAGAAGCTCCTCGGCTCGTCGCCCTCGCGCGTCGACTTTACGCGCACGGATCCGTGGCGCGTGCTGCGCATCATGTCCGAGCTCATCGAGGGCTTCGACACGCTTGCCGGCGTCGACAAGGGTGTGTCGATTTTTGGATCCGCGCGCACGGGCCCCGACGATCCGCAGTACCAGGCCGCGGAGGAGACGGCGCGGCTGCTGGCCGAGGCGGGGTTCGCCATCATCACGGGCGCCGGGCCGGGGATCATGGAGGCGGCGAACAAGGGCGCGCGCGAGGGGAATGGCCGCTCGATCGGCTGCAACATCGAGCTCCCGTTCGAGCAGGGCTCGAACCCGTACGTCGACACGGTGATCGAGTTCCGCTACTTCTTCATTCGCAAGCTGATGTTCGTGAAGTACTCGTCCGCGTTCATCATCTTTCCCGGCGGATTCGGCACGCTCGATGAGGCGTTCGAGGCGCTCACGCTCATCCAGACGGGAAAGATCTACGAGTTCCCGGTCATTCTGTTCGGCCGTCACTATTGGGCCGGCCTTCTCCGCTGGCTGAAGTCGCGCGCGCTGGTGGAGCAGAAGATCTCGCCGGGCGATCTCGACCTGATCCTCATCACCGACGATCCTCGCGAGGCGGCGAACGCGGTGATCTCGGCACATACGGCGCACCACGAGCCGCCGCAACGGCGTTCGTCGGACCCGATAGCGCGCGAGGATTCGTGATTATCTTAGTACTAAGGGATTAAGGCGATGGCGGCAAAGAAGAGCGGTGGGAAAGCCTCCGCGTCCGGGCCCAAGGCAGAGCAGAAACTGGCGGCGGAGGAGCGCGAGCGCGCCGGCGCCGCGCACACATCGCACGAGAAGAGCCGATTCCTGCGCGGGCAGCGCATCGATCCGCGCCGCATCGACGGCACAGAGAGCGTGGTCGAGCTCATCGAGGGCACCTTCCTCGCCTACAACGCCGCGCGCCTGCGCGAGGCCGCGCAACTCTTCACCGAGAAGATGCTCGAGCCCGATGTCACCGTCGGACTCACGCTCACCGGCGCGCTCACTCCCGCCGGACTCGGCATGGCGGCGCTCATTCCGCTCATCGAGGCGGGATTCGTCGACTGGATCATCTCCACCGGCGCGAATCTCTACCACGATACCCACTTCGGGCTCGGCCTCGCGATGCACCGTGGGAACGCCACGGAGTCCGACATCGTGCTGCGCGAGGAGGGCGTCGTGCGCATCTACGACATCTTCTTCGACTACGACGTGTTGCTGTCGACCGACGCCTTCTTTCGCCAGATCATGCGCGCGCCCGAGTTCCAGCGTGCGATGTCCAGCGCGGAGTTCCACGCGCTCTGCGGCAAGTACGTGCGCGAGCGGGAGAACGCGCTCGGCATCGGGCAGCGGTCGCTGCTCTCCGCCGCGTACACCGCCGGCGTGCCGATCTACACGTCGTCGCCCGGCGACTCCTCGATCGGAATGAACGTCGCGGCGCTCGCGCTCGAGGGGAACGCGCTCCTCCTCGATCCGAATCAGGACGTCAACGAGACGGCGTCGATCGTGCTCGCAGCCAAGCGCGCAAATGGCAAGAGCGCAGTCATGATTCTGGGCGGCGGGAGTCCGAAGAACTTCATGCTGCAAACCGAGCCGCAGATCCAGGAAGTGCTCGGCATCGACGAGAAGGGTCACGATTTCTTCCTGCAGATCACCGATGCGCGGCCGGACACGGGCGGGCTCTCCGGCGCGACGCCGGCGGAGGCGGTGAGCTGGGGCAAGATCGATCCCGACAAGCTGCCGGACGCTGTGGTCTGCTACGTCGATTCGACGATCGCGCTGCCGCTGCTCACGTCGTACGCGCTTGCGAAGCGAAAACCTCGTAAGCTTAGGCGCCTGCTGGATCATCGCGCGGCGAACATGGCACGGCTCCGGCATGAGTTCGAGCGGGCTGGTGGAGAGCCGCTAGCCGCGGAACAGACCAGCGAGACGCTCGCGCGCCATCGATAGCTCGGCGCAGGCTGGACTTCGCTCCGGCCCGCCTCTACAATGAACGAAGCACTCACGCGCCCGGCTCTCACGCCGGGCGCTCACATTTTTTACACCGTGCTGCGGGACCATGATCGAAGAGCTGAAGGAAAAGCTGGAGCTGGAAGCCAACAAGCTCCAATTCGAACTGAACGTCACGCTGCCCAACGAGATCCGCAAAGCGGTCGAGATGGGCGACCTTCGCGAGAACAGCGAATACAAGGCGGCGCTGGAACGGCAGCAGTTCGTGCAGGCACGGCTGGGTCAGCTGCGCCAGCGCCTGAGCAAGCTCTCGCAGATCGATGTGGCGCAGATCCCGCACGACAGGGTTGGGCTGGGCTCGCGCGTGATCGTGAAGGACAGCACCACGGGCGCCGAGGAGAGCTACCAGCTCGTGTTCGGCGACGCCGTCGAGTTCGAGGAAGGGCAGGTGACGATGTCATCGCCCATCGGCAGGGCGCTCGTGGGCAAGGCGGTGGGCGAGCTCGTGGTGCTCAGGCTTCCGACCGTGACGCGAAAGCTCGAGATCATCGACCTCAAGACCATTCACATCCCCGCCGCCTGATCGTCGGCGATACCGAACAGGTCGTCCACCTCCTGCCGGTAGGACTGTAGCTCGTCCTCCACGTGCCACGACATGCGTGATGCGAGGTGCTCCGCCACCGCGGGCGCGATGCCGAGCGCATGGTCGCGCGTCTCGAAGGCGATGTGCAGCCGGCGAATGAGCAGATCGCCGAGCGTGCGGGCCATCTCGTGCGTCACCCCCCAATCGAGCTCCGCGGCGATGTAGGGGAGCTCGGGGGCGAGTCGTTCGGCGAGCGAACGATCGACGCTCGCCATCTGCCAGATCGCGCGCCAGCGGGTTCCGTACGCGTGCACGAGATGCTCCGCGATGTCCGGCGCGCCGACCGTCGCCCGCGTACGGAACCCGCTGGCGCGCGATCTGGCAGATGAGATCG
>DATHJR010000305.1:0-7520 GCA_035286525.1 Gemmatimonadaceae bacterium
AGTATCGCGATGTCTCGGTGAAGCTCGACCTCACCGGACGCGAGCGTTTTCTGATTGCGAGACGAAAGGACGAATGACTGTGTTGGAGGACAAGGCAAAAGAGCTCGGCCGCCTGATCGGCCAGAGTGCGGAATACAAGGCGGTGAAGCGCTCGAACGACGCGCTGAACCAGGACAAGGATGCGGTGACGCTGCTTCGCCAGATGGAGCAGATACGCATCGACGCGCAGAAGATGATGGAGCGCGGCGAGCAGCCCACCGAGGAGATGGAGAATAATCTCGACGCGCTGCTCGGCCAGGTACAGGGAAAGAGTGTGTACCAGAACGTGGTAGCGTCGCAGGAAAACTTCGAGAAAGTGATGGCGCGGGTGAACGAATGGATTCTCGACGGCATCAAGAAGGGCGCGACCAGCTCGATCATCACGCTGGCGTGACCGTGGCGCGCGGCCGGTTGGTCGTCTTCGAGGGGCCCGAGGGGGCGGGGAAGACTACGCAGCTTCGCCTCGTCTGCGACTGGCTGGCCGCGCGGCAACTGCCGTTCACGGGGGTGCGCGAGCCCGGCGGCACCGCGCTCGGAAATGAGATTCGCCGCCTGCTCCTCGAGCCCGGTCGCGAGATGGATGCGCGCGCCGAGGCGTTGCTGTTTATGGCGTCGCGCGCGGAGCTGATTGCGCAGGTGGTGAAGCCTGCGCTCGCGCGCGGAGAGCTCGTGCTCGCCGATCGTTTTTTTCTCTCGACGTACGCGTATCAGGTGATGGGTCGCGGACTTCCGTTTGATGAAGTGCGCGCCGCGAACAGGTTCGCGACCGCGGGGCTCATTCCCGATCTCACAATTCTGCTCACCGTGCCCGCGGCCGCTCGCGATGCGCGCATCGTTGCGCGCGGAGGCGCCGATCGCATCGAAAGTGCCGGCGATGCATTCCATGCGCAGGTCGAGCGCGCGTTCAACGACTGCGCGCAGCCGGCGTGGCAGAGCGCGCATCCCGAGTGTGGACCGATCGCCGCGATCGACGCGGCAGGATCTGAGGGCGAGGTGCTGGACCGCATCACGTCGGTGCTGACGGCCCGCCTGCCGGATGTCTTTCCCGTGAAGGGAGGCATGGCCCGTGTCTAGCGCCGAAATGCCGGCTGCCGGCTCTGGCCGCCTGCGTGCCCGCGCCATCGTTGCCGTTGCCGCGCTGACACTGGCGCTCGTGCTTGGAGGATGGCTGCTGCAACGCGGGCTTCGTCGCGACAACGGCGCCTACGAGCGCGCGCAGCTGTTCGAGGAAGTTCGCGCGCACGTCGCCAGGGACTTCGTTGATTCGATTCCGGACGGCGACATCTTCCTCAAGGCCGCGGAGGGAATGGTGCGCGAGCTGCACGATCCGCATTCCGGCTATCTCTCGCCCGACCACTTTCGCTCGCTCGACGAGAGCACGAGCGGTCACTACGCGGGCATCGGCATCCAGATCGACGTGCGCGACGGGTGGATCACCATCGTCGCTCCGCTTCCGGGCACGCCCGCGGAACGCGCGGGCGTGCAGCCCGGCGACCGTATAGTATCGATCGACGGCAAGAGCACCGAAGGCTGGACGCAGGACGACGCACGTGGCGCGATCCGTGGAAAAACGGGCTCCAACGTGGTGCTTCTGGTCGAGCGGCCCGGCGTGCCAGCGCGTATCCCGTTCACGCTCGCGCGAGGCGAGATCCGCGTGCACTCGGTGCGCCACGTCTCGATGATCGGCGCCGGAGTTGGCTACCTCGACCTCACGATCTTCAGCGATTCGAGCGCGAACGAAGTGCGCCAGGCAGTGACGCAGCTCCGTTCGCAGGGAATGAAGACGCTCGTGCTCGATCTGCGGGCGAATCCGGGCGGGCTGCTCCAGCAGGGCATCGAGGTGGCCGCTCTCTTTCTCGATGCCGGGAAACCGATCGTTTCGGTGCGCGGGCGCACGCTCTCGCAGGCGTACGCGGACCGTGCGAAACAACAGTGGCCCGATCTCAAGCTCATCACGCTGGTCGGTGACCATAGTGCGAGCGCATCAGAGATCGTCGCGGGCGCGCTGCAGGACCACGATCGCTCGGCGATTCTCGGCTCGACATCGTACGGCAAGGGGAGCGCGCAGTCGGTGTTTCGGCTCGACGACAGCGCGAGCGCGCTCAAGCTCACCACGGCGCGGTGGTTCACTCCATCGGGGCGCAGCATTCAGAAGCCGCAGGCGGTGGCCGCAGGCCAGGATGACGATGACGGCGGGCCGAGCTCCAACACCGGCACCGCGGCCGACAGCGGATCGGAGCTTCCGCTCGCGAAGCGCATCCCGTTCAAGACCGACGACGGCCGCGTGGTCTATGGCGGCGGCGGGATCACTCCCGATCTGTTCGTCGCGCCGTCGGATTCGCTCAATGGCACGCGCGCGTTCTGGCGGTTGATCGGCGCCGGCGCGCCCAAGTTCCACGATGCGCTCACCGAGAGCGCGATCGCGGCGCGAAGCACGCACACCGTGCGCTCGGAGGACTTCGCGCTGACGGATGCGCTGCGAGAGTCGCTCTGGCAGCGGGTTGCCGCGAAAGGGATCAAGCTCGATCGCATGCATTTCGATTCCGCAGGCGCCACGGTCGATCGCCTGCTCGGCCTCGAGATCGCGAGGTACGCGCTCGGACCCGAGGCGGAATTCAGGCGCCGGCTGCACGACGACCGCGTGATCGCGGCGGCGCTGGAGCTGTCCACGGGGGCGGAGGTCGAGAACGATCTGCTGCGCCGAGCGGGGGCGCGCCGGGCGGCGAAGCGCGAGGACGTTCCGCACACGACATGACCGCTCGCGTGTTCGTGGTGGGTGCGGGCCGCGCGGGACGGGCGCTGGCGCACGCGCTGCGCGTCGCCGGCGTGGATGTGGTCGGGCTCCACGGCCGCCGGCCGGATACCGGCATCACGTGGGGCGCGTGGCCCGAATCGCTTGCCGCCGCGACGGTGGTGCTCGTCACGGTGCGCGATGCGGAGCTCGACGGTGTGCTTCGGAGCCTTCTCACCGCACCGACCGGCGCGGGCGCGGTGGTGCTGCACGCGAGTGGGAACATGGAGCCGCCGGCGCTCGACCTGTTGCGCGCGCACGGCCACGACGCGGGGACCTTTCATCCACTGCTCCCTCTCACCGATCCGACGCGCGCCACCGAGCAGCTTCATCGCGCGTGGATCGGTATCGATGGCGACGAGGAGGCGCGAGTCGTGTCCCGCGAGCTCGCGGCGGCGATCGGCTCGCGCGTGCTCGAGATTCCCGCGGGCGCGAAGGCGCGCTACCACGCCGCGGCGGTCTTCGCATCGAACTTTCCGATGGTGCTGCTTTCGACGGCGACGCGACTACTCACATCCGCTGGAGTGAGCGAAGATGCCGCGCGCGGTGCACTCGGCACGCTGCTGGTCTCGGCTGCTCAGAATGCGAGCGTGATGGGCCCGTCGGCTGCACTCACGGGTCCGGTCGCGCGTGGAGATGTCGACACGGTTCGCGCGCATCTCGACGCGCTCGCGGATGTGCCCGAGATACTCGAGCTCTATCGTAGACTATCACGCGAGGCACTGTTGCTGGCCGCCGAGGCGGGATCGGACGCCGCGCGGCTGGAAGAGGTGCGGCGCGCGCTGGACGAGCGCCCGACGCCGGACTAGCTCGCAGGCCCGTCGAAGACCTTCACGCCCGCCGGCACCTTGAACACGAACGCCTTCGCATCCACCGGCGCGTTGCGCGCGAACTTCGTGACCGTGATGCGTCGCACGACGCCGCTCTGATCCACGGTTTCTACGCGGCGGAGCAGCGCGTCGCCATCGTTGACCCAGAGCGTCACCTTCGAGAACGGCGACGATGTGCTCTTCGGCGTGAGCACCACCGCATGCGTCGCGCTGCCATCGATCGAGGTGGCCGAGCCGCCGGACACGGTGTAGCTCTTGCGCGGCGCCTCGAGGAACTGCGCCGCGAAGTCCGTCGCCCCCGCGCCCTCCGCGCCGAGCTTCGCGCGAATGACCTGCCCCGGATTCGTGCTCGGGAGATACACCCACACCCACTGTCCGTCGCTCACGATGCGGTCGCCGGGCGGATCCGCGAACGTCACCGCGAACCGCGACGGCCGGCGCTGCTGCAGCTCGCCCTGCGACGTCACAGTGGTGCCCGTGAGCGAGTTGTCGATGGTTTGCGAGAACGAAATGCGCGCGGTCTTCACCGTCGCGTAGGCCGCGACCGCGCGATCGAGCGTGCTGTCGGCCGACTGCGCCGCGAGCGGCGAGGCGGCGAAGGCTATCCCGAGCAGGGCCGAGGTGGCGACGAAGTTGCGACCGAAGTTGCGAGCGATGTTGTCCATGCGAGATGCTACCCCGCCACGCGCGCCGCGGTCCGGGGCGGCGGCGTGAGCGTGCGCCCGATCGCGGCCGCGATGGTACGCAGCTCACCAACGAGCTGCGCGAACTGCTCGGGGTAGAGCGACTGCGCGCCATCCGACAGCGCGCGCTCCGGATTCGGATGCACCTCCACCAGAATGCCGTTCGCCCCCGCCGCGACGGCGGCGCGTGCCATTGGGAGCACCAGGTCGCGAATTCCGGTACCGTGACTCGGATCAGCCACGATCGGCAGGTGCGACAGCTGCTGCACGATCGGAATCGCCGAGAGATCGAACATGTTGCGCGTCGCGGGATCGAATGTGCGCACGCCGCGCTCGCACAGAATCACATTCTCGTTCCCGCTCGCGAGCACGTACTCCGCGCTCAGCAGCAGGTCGTTGATCGTCGCGGCGAGCCCGCGTTTGAGCAGCACCGGCTTGCCGAGCGTGCCGACGAACTTGAGCAGCGAGTAGTTCTGCATATTACGCGCGCCGATCTGGATGCAATCGGCGTATTCCGCGACGAGCTCCGCGCCCTGCTCGTCCATCGCCTCGGTAACGATCGCAAGTCCCGTCTCCTTGCGCGCGGTCGCGAGATACTCGAGACCGATCTCGCCGAGTCCCTGAAACGAGTACGGGGAGCTGCGCGGCTTGAAGGCACCGCCGCGCAGACACGAGGCGCCCGCCATCTTCACCTGACGCGCCGCAAGCACGATCTGCTCCTCAGACTCCACGGAGCACGGCCCCGCCATGATCACCACCTCGGCACCGCCAACCTCCACTCCCGGCGCGATCGTGACGATGGTGTTCTCGGGGCGCCACTCGCGCGACACCTGCTTGTACGGCTGCGTGACGTGAATGACCTGCGCGACTCCCGACAGCGCGCTGATGCGCGACGAGTCGACACGCCCATCGTTGCCGACGAGGCCCACCGCCGTGCGCTGTGCGCCCGGCATGGGGCGCGCCTGATAGCCCATTTCCTCGATCACCGCGACGACCGCGTCGACCTCCGCTACGGAGGCGCCGTGTTTCATAACGACGAGCATTACCGTTCCTCGATGTCAGTGGACCAGCCGTCGACGGCCAGCGTTACCTCGCCCGAATATCGCAGAGAAACGATTTCGAGAATGTCTTCCGCCAGAACCGGCGGATAAAAATGCGTGAGTACGAGGCGCCGAGGCTCGGCGACCTCCGCCATCACGCCCACCTGCGCCGGCGTCAGGTGAGTCGGCACGGCGAGCGGCTCCGGCAGCGAGCATTCCGCGAGCAGAAGGTCGCAGCCCCGCGCCCACTCCGCCACGGCCGTGTCGAAGCCGGTGTCACCCGTGAATACGAGTCGCGCGATGCCACGCTCCACGGAATATGCAACGGATTCGGCCGTGTGGGGCACCTTGTGCGCCTCGATCGTGACGCCGTCGCCGAGATCGGCCCGCTCGCCCGGCGCCAGCTCGCGCACCGTCACCGGGAATCCAGGATCTTTCACGTTCGCTCCGTAGATCGCACTGAACTGCTCGATGAGCTGCCCCGTTCCCGCAGGACCGAGTATCGTGAGCGGCGCGGTGCGCGGCGGAAGCGTGCCGAATCGCCACGCGAAGAGCAGCGTGGTGAGATCGAGCGTGTGATCGGGGTGAAAGTGCGTGAACGCGACGTGCGTGATCCCGAGCCAGTTCGCACCCAGCTCGCCCATGCGATGGACGACGCCGCTGCCGCAATCGAGGAGGAGCGTCACCGCGCCCGCCTCCACGAGATGTCCCGCGTTCACGCGCGTGGATGGAGATGCCGTGCCCGTGCCGAGCGTGGTGAGTCGCACGCGGCCCGCAGCCGGCTAGACTGACGCGGGGATCTCGCGATCCGCCTCTTCCACGGCCGCACCACGCATCCGCACGCTCACGAAGGACGAGACGCCCGGCTCCTGCATCGTCACACCGTACACCGCGTCCGCCGCCTCGGTGGTGGTACGCGGATTGTGGGTGATGACGATGAATTGGGTCTTGTCCTTGAAGCGATTGAGCATGCGCACGAAGCGGCCGATGTTCTGATCGTCCAGCGGCGCGTCCACCTCATCGAGCAGGCAGAAGGGGCTCGGCTTCGTGAGAAAGATTCCGAAGAGCAGCGACAGGGCCACGAGCGCGCGCTCGCCGCTCGAGAGCAGGTGAATGCGCTGCGTGAGCTTGCCGCGCGGACTCGCGTGAATCTCGATGTCGCAGTCGAGCGGCGTCTCGGGATTCTCGAGCCGCAGATCGCAATCGCCCCCGCCGAAGAGCGTCATGAATATCTGGCGGAAGTGCTCGCGCACCTGCGTGAACGTCGCGAGGAAGAGCTCGCGCGCCGTGATGTCGATCTCCCTGATCGCCTGATGGAGCGAGTTCTTCGCGTCGATCAGATCGGTGCGCTGCGTCGTGAGGAAGTCGAGTCGCTTGGACTCCTCCTCGTGCTCCTCGATCGCGAGCGCGTTCACGGGCCCGATGTTCTCGACCTCCGCGCGCAGCTGAGCGACCTCCGCGCGCAGCACCGCCTCGTCCACCTCGGCGCGGGGAACCGCCGCGAGCATGTCTTCGAGCGGCCGGCGCCACTCGGCCTCGAGCCGCTCGCGAATGGCGGTCCGGCGTCCGGAAAGCTCCGTGAAGCGCAGCTCGGCGTGGTGGAGCGAGTCGGCGAGCGAGTGAGCGCGCTGGTGGGCCGCGTCGCCCGCGTGCTCGATCTCCTGCAGCGCGACGTCCGCTTCGTGCACGCCGCGTTCGGCGTCTTCCAGACGCCGCTGCGCGTCGATGAGCGAAGCCGCGCGCGCGTCCAGATCCATGCGCCAGGTGGCCATGTGCTGCGCGAGCTCGCGATCGGCCTGCTCGATGTCCGAGAGCTCCGCCTGCAGCGCCTCGAGTCGCGTGCCCGCCGTCGCGACCTCGGCCTGCAAGCGGCGCTCGCGATCCACCGCGTTCTGCAATCGCGCCATGAGCTGGGCCTCGATCACCTGCGCGGTGCCGCGCTCATCGCGCGCGAGCTCCTGCGCGCGCTGCAGCTCGCCGAGATGCGTGCCCGCGCCCGTGAGATCGCTCTCGGCACGCTCGAGCGCGACCGCGCTCTCGCCGCGGCGACGCTCCACATCCGAGAGCCGTGCGACGAGCTCCTGCTGCCGCGTCTTGACGCGCTCGTGCTGCGCATAGAGTTGCTCCGCCTCCCGAG
>DATHJR010000306.1:0-8376 GCA_035286525.1 Gemmatimonadaceae bacterium
GCGGCCACCTGGGCCCGCGCCTGTTCCACGGTGGCGCCGGGCGCGAGCCGCGCGATCATTTCGGTCATGCGGTGCGAGCGGCCCTCGATCATGTACGAGCTCACGTGGTGCGGGCTGATCACCATGTTGCACAGCGCATCCATGCGATCTGGAAAGTACGGCGCGGGTTGCACCACACCAATCACCGTCACCGCCGTACCGTCCATTTGCAGCCGCTTGCCGACGATGCTCGAGTCTCCGCCAAAGCGCTTCATCCAGAATTCGTGCGTCAGCACCATCACCGGCGGCACGCCGCCTCCATCATCGCTCGGCTGCGTGAGCCTCCCCAGCACCGGCGAGAGCCCGAGTACATCGAAGAAATTTCCGGTGACGAGCCCCACGTCGAGGTTCACCGCCCTGTCGTTGCCCAGCATCGTCAGCGACCACGGGGAATACTCCGCGATGCCGCCAAGCGCGACGGCCCCGTTGCGAAAATCGCGCACCTCGGGAACGGAGAAGAGAACGTTCTCTCCCCCGGGCGCATCGGTCGACTGACGCAGATAGACGAGCCGGTCGCCGTCGCGGTGGGGGAGGGGCTTGAGCAGCACACCGCGAACGACACTGAAGATCGCAGTGTTGGCGCCGATGCCGAGCGCCAGCGTGATCACGACGATGGTGGTGAACGCCGGGCTGCGCCGCAGCGCGCGCAGGGCGTACTTGATGTCGGCGGCGATGCTCTCGAGCCACGGGAGTCCGCGCTGCGCTCGCACGGACTCCGCCGCGACCGTGAGGCCTCCGGACGCGAGCAGCGCCTTCCGCCGCGCATCGTCCGGAGCCATGCCGCGGCGAATGTACTCGGCGGTCTCCATCTCGAGATGAGACTGGAGCTCGTTGCGGAGGTCGTCGTCCGAGCGGTGCTTGGTGAAGACACCGGCGAGGCGCGCGAGCGCGGCGCGGATATGTCTCATGGTGTCTCCCGCCGTGGCGCGAGAAAGTCGGCGATGAGATCCGCGGTGCGATGCCATTCGCGGGCCTCGCGCGCGAGCTGCCTGCGCCCCGAGGCGGTGAGCGTATAAAACTTCGCGCGACGATTGTTCTCGGACTGGCGCCACTCCGCGCTGATGAACCCCTCCTGCTCGAGCTTCAGGAGTGCGGGGTAGAGCGTGCCGTAGTTGAGCGTGAGGCGGTTCCGGCTCGTCTCCTCGATGCGGCGCGCGACGCCGTAGCCGTGCAGCGGGCCGAGCACTTCGAGGGTCTTGAGGATCATGAGGGCGAGCGTGCCCTGTTTTACATCCAGCTTCTCCGCCATGCGCCGGTCCTATGGGATTCCCATATGAGGCTAATGGCGCGAGCCGGATCGCGCAAGAGGGCGCGTTCCGCGGGCCGCGCGGAGGGGCCCGCGCCCGCCGATCCATACGGATCGACGAGCGCCGGCTTTCGCCGCGTTATGGCATCTTCGTTCCTTCCATGCGCAGGCGAAGCACGGAGTCCGGGCCGGCCTTCATGTAGTGCGCGGTCGTCATGCCTACGAGCTTGCCGCCCTGCAACTTGAACGACCCTTCCGTCATCACCTTCACGCCCTTCTTGCGCTGGCTTGGAAAGATGCCGGTCTTTTCGATCACGCTGTCTCCAGAGACCGTCACGTGCATTGGCACCTTCACGCCCGACGGGAAGGTGATCATCCAGCCCGTCGTATCGGCGGTGGCCGTGAGGACGTATTTCGTCGGAGTGGTGTCCTTTCCCGATTCGGGCGTGGAACTAACCTTCCATTTTCCGGCGACATCCGCGAGCGAAAGCGCGGGAGCTGGAGCGGGAGCAGGGGCGGGTGCGGGCGCTGCCATCGCCGCCGCAGCGGCGGTGCTATCCTTGGCAGCTTGATCGTTTTTCGCGCAACCGGCGAGAATCAGGGCGGCGGAGCAGGCGATTGCGACGCGATACGTGATGGGCATGCGAACCTCGGAATCGTTCGGGACGGCGGCGTTGGAACAGATGGGGCCGATCTGACGATAGGGGGTGTCGTACCGGTGTCAAGCACTGTCGCGCGAGCCACCCCGCGCTCAGCACCAGGCTTTGCGGTACCGTACGAAGCCGGCTATTGTCGTTTTCTCCCGAACTCCGGTTCGCGCGAATGCGCTTTCTCGCCATCCTCGTCGAATACCCGTGGCTCGCCCTGTTGCCCGTCATTCTCCTTGGCGTGATGGGATACCGTCGCCATCGCACGATCACCTGGATCGCCGCGGTGGCGTGGCTGCTGTATGCGGCCTATGAGACGGCCATGCGGCTCAAGGTTCTGTGCCCCGGCGAGTGCGATATTCGCGTCGATCTGCTTCTGATCTATCCCGTACTGCTCGCACTCACGGTCGCCGCGGTGCTCGACACTGCGCTCGCTGCGCGACGGGCGCGCCGAGTCTCCGATGGGGCGGATCAAACGCGGCGAGGCGGATAGCGTGCACGCTTCCCGAGCCTTGGTACTCGCGCTGAGCGGGATCGCGCTTGCCGCGGCCGCCGTACTGTGGTGCGCGCATCCGATCTGCGTTCGTCTCTCTCCCGCGGAGGTCGCGGAGGCCGCGCGATGGGCGCCACTCGAAACGCGCACGGACAGGCAGTGGCACGGGCGAGTGTTTCAGCGTCGCGATGGCCAGTGGTGCCAATGCAAGTCATGGATCTCGCGCGAGTTCTTTTTCTAGCGCGCTGACGCTCGGGCACCTGCCGGCGGGGGGCGAGAAGCGCGGCCCTACGTCATCGATGACCTGCGCTACGTCGAATGGCGTATGTATGCGGCGCGCGCGCGCCCCGATCATTGGGCCTCAGACTCTCACACGGAGGCCCGCCATGTTCCACACCGCTCGCCGTCCCCTCGGCGCACTCGCGCTGCTCCTGCTCCTCTCCCCGGCACTCGCGGGCTGCACTACGACCCAGCGCATCCCGTTCAGCAGCACGGCAAGATTCGACCGTCTCATCGGCGTCACGACGCGCTCGGGAAGGGACATTCGATTCTACGAGCCCGGTGCTACGATCACCAACGACACGCTGTACGCGGTCGATCGCGGTGGCCAGCTGATCCTGCCCACCGACAGCATCGCACAGCTGTGGAAGCCGAAGATCTCCGTGGGTCGCACGCTGGCATTCACGGGCGGCATGGCCATCCTGACAGTGGGCGTCGCTGGTGCGATATCGATTGGAAACGATGGCTTCTTCGGCGGACCCCATTGAGCTACGTCGCGCTGCGCCTGTGAACCCTGCTAAGTCGATCGATCGCACGCGTCGATGCATCCGATGCTCCTGCCGTACCACCGCACCCCGCTCATTCGCCGCCGGCCGGCCGCAACGACTGCACCCCGTCGCCGGCGAGAGACGGGCGCACTGGCCGGCGCGCGAACGGAAGGGGCAAGCCATGCAGCTCGCACTGCATCGCCAGCCACACCGGCAGGTAGCCGGCCGCACGAAATCCCGCGAGGCTCGCGAGCACGAGGCCGAGTCGGAGATAGTCTCGTGGCGCCTCGACAAACCAGATCGCGACGCCCACTGCCGCGATCACGAATGATTGGCGTTCCGCCTGATGGTTGAAGATCACGACGAACACGAGCAGCGAGGCAAGGAAGGCACGCCGAAAGCGAACGTCAACCCAGCGGTCGCGGTGGATCAGCGGGAGCAGGAGCACCGCGACGCCGACAAGCTGCACCGGCCAATTCGGCCCGCTCACGCGGAACAGCTGGTGAAGCACGAACATCACGGAGTCGCCGCGTGCGAGCGCGTCGGTCATCTCGATGCGGTACCACCAGTCGTATTGCGCCAAAAGCATGGATGGCGACGTGACCGTCAACGGAAGTGCCGCGAGTACAGCGGTGCAAAGCGTGAACACAACAGCGGCGCGGAGCCGGCGAGGATGGAAGATCGCGAAGCTCAGCGCCGCGACCGGAAAGATCTTGATGGCGACGCCGGCTGCAATCGCCAGACATCCGCGAAGCTGCCGGTCGTTCTCGAGTGCCACGAACGCGAATACGATCAGTGCTGCGACGAGGGCATTGCTCTGCGATGCCTGCAGCGCGTTGTACAGCTCGGGAATCGTGAGGAGCATCGCGAGCGCCACATTGCGGCGCCCGACGAGGCAGCGAACAGCGAGGATCAGCGCGATCGCGTTGAACGCGTTCCAGAGCAGGAGGCCGATGGCGAACCGAGGAACGGCGAAGGGGGCGAACAAGAGCGCCGCCGTCGGGCTGTACTTGAAGTAATCCTGTCCCGCATACTGCGCGTAAAGATCCCGCTGATGTATCAGGTGCCAGAATGAGGAGCGGAAGATTCGGAAGGTCCAGTGCGGATGCGGGAAGAAACTCCGCTGCGCCGTCAGCGCGACGACCATCAACGCGATCGTTGCATAGACCAGTGCGCGCAGAGCGGCGGCTCGATTCTCCGGAGAGTCGAGTACGTCACGTTCTACTTCGTGGAGATGCGCGACGGTCACGAGAGGTGCCTGCCGGAATGAGACCCACTAGCGAGTGGCGACCACCGGGCTTCCCGTGCGTGTATTCCGCGTGCCGCCGCGAAGAGGATCGCGGCAGAAAGGATAATTGTGACAGGCCGCGCCATCCTGTCGGGCTTGTAAGGCGTGTGGAGTTCTCTTCACGCTGGCGAAAAGTTTGCAGTTGGCCCACAGTGTGAGAAACCTCGAGCTCGACGAATCCGCGACGGATACGGCCCTCGCCAGCGCTGATTCGGCTGGTCTCCGAACGGGCGCCGCTCGCTCGCCTTCGCCGGCGCTCGATGCGACTCGCCGCGTGGTTGCCGCGATTTTCGGTACGGTCGCAGACCGATCATTCGCGGTGGAGTTCTGGGACGGAACGGTCGACGCTCCTCCGCAGACTCGCCCGCGCTTCACGATCGTGCTGCGGCGCGCGGGCGCGCTCCGGCGCATGCTCGTGCCGCCGTCGGAGCTCTCCGTCGCGCACGCGTACATGTTCGACGATGTCGACTACCGCGGCGATCTCGAGTCGGCGGTTGAGGTTGTGCAGGACGCCGTCAATCATCCGTCGATCGAGGGCGGAGTCGCGAGGCTGATTCCGCTCTTGATGGCGTTGCCCGGGGACAATGTCTCGCCCGAGGATGCGGCCGCAGCATCGGGCCGGCAGCTGCGTCGCGGAAGATGGGCCGGCAGGCGCAGCTCGCCCGGCCGCGACGCCGCCGCGGTTCGCTTTCACTACGACGTCGGGAACGATTTCTTCGCGCTCTGGCTCGATCGCCGCATGGTGTATTCCTGCGCGTACTTCGAGACCGGTACCGAGGACCTCGATGCGGCGCAGGAGGCGAAGCTGGAGCACGTCTGCCGCAAGCTGCGACTCGCTCCCGGAGAGCGGCTGCTCGACATTGGGTGCGGGTGGGGCGGCCTGATGCAGTACGCCGCGGAGCGATACGGCGTGGAGGTCGTGGGCATCACGGTGAGCGAGGAGCAGGCGACGCTCGCGCGCGTGCGCCTCGAGGCCGCCGGGCTGTCGGATCGCTGCCGCGTCGACGTGTGCGACTATCGCGCGTTCACGGATGCGAGCGGTTTCGACAAGATCTCGAGCATTGGCATGGTCGAGCACGTCGGGCATGCGGGACTTCCCGCGTATTTTGCAGCGGCGTTTCGGCTACTGCGCGAGGGTGGGCTCATGCTCAACCACGGCATCGTGAGCCTCGAGGTCGCGCGACCGCGACCGCGCTCGCTGCGGGCGTGGATCACGCGCCGCATGTGGGAACGCGACGGCGGTTTCTCCGACACGTACGTGTGGCCGGACGTCCTGCTCGTACCAACCGCGGACGTTCTCGCGAACGCCGAGGCGGTGGGCTTCGAGACGCGGGACGTCGAGAGCCTGCGCGAGCACTACGCGCGAACGGCCCGACTCTGGGTCGAGCGCCTCGAGCGGCGTCACGATGAAGTGATCTCGCTCGTCGGCGAGCCGACGTACCGGGTCTGGCGAATCTACATGTCCGCGGCCGCGCACCGGTTCGCGTCGGCGGAGATCGGGATCATCCAGTCACTTCTCGCCAAGCCGGACGGGCACGGAAGAAGCCGCGTGCCGTGGACGCGCGCGGATCTCTCTCAATAGCTCGGTCGTGGAGAGCGCTCGGCCGGCCGAAGCCTACTTTTTCGGCGCGCTTTCGTCGGGAGCGGGTGGGTGAACGTCGTCGCGAAATTCCCAGTTCTGCCTCGGGATGCCCGTGGCCAACGACTGACGCCAGCGAAACTGAATTCCGCGACCGGTGCCGGAGCTCGCGTCGCCGGCATCCGGCGTCAACTCGAGAACCTGCAAGTGCTGCCCCGACATCCGGTGCACGATCGCTTGCTGTTCTTCTGTGAGCTGCAGAAAGATCGGCGTTTCCGGACTGGCCATGGCGGGCTCCACGGTGGGCGCGTGTCCAACCGCAAGTGGACACGCGTGTGCGATTACAGCCGCCGTGAGCGACGGCAGCGAACCACGCGAAGCTGAGACGCCGGCCGTCGTATCGCAATGACCGTTCGCGCGTTGTCACGAGGTTGTTACGCGCGCCTGCGCTTGCTACTTCGGCTCCTGCTCGCTCTCACTGGGGAAGGCAGGCGGCGGATAGCGGCCGATCTTGTCCGTGGTGTATTCGCTGGCCCAGAAGTCCGGCGGTCCCTCGCTGTCGGCCACTTTGTTGACCACGGGCTTGAGGCCGTGCTTCAGATAGGCTGCGATGGCCTGAATCTCTGCATCGGACATGAACCGCCACCCCGGCCACGGCATGGGCGGAGCGAGATAGTGGGGGTCCGACGGGAAGTTGCCCTTGCCGGGGGTCATCGACGTAATGGTTACGTCCGGCGTATCCTCGGGTCGCAGCCCATAACGTATTGCGTTAAAGATCTGCCGTTCGGTGAAGCGGCCCATCCCCGTGGCGTTGTCCGGTGTAAGATTCCGCGGCCTGGTGTGCCAGCACGGAGTCGCACCCGTCTTGAACGCGCAGGGGCCGATCAAAAACTCCTGGTCGGGAGTCTTCATTCCCGCGAGCCACCCGTCTGACGCCGGATCGGCGCCGCCGTGGCATCCGTTGCAGTCGTGGTTCAATACCAGCGAGCGTCCCAGCAATACCTGCGCTCGTAATCCTTGTTGAGATTCAGTTGACGAGCTCGAACCTCTGAACGATGATAGCGCGAGTGCGGCGCCCAGGGGCAGAATCCACGTGATCCGCCGCAAGGTGATGCCTGACGGTAAGGTCATGGTTTTCTCCGTGGTGGTGGTCGAACTTCGAGAATCCCCATCATCCCGTGGTCCTCATGGTCAAGGATGTGGCAGTGGAACATCCATCTTCCCGGAAAGTCATCGAACCGCACGATGACGCGCACGATCTGGTGCTTCTGAACATTCACGACGTCCTTCCAGCTGACGTACGGCTCGGGCACGCCATCGCGATCGAGTATCTGAAACTGAAATCCATGCAGATGGAACGGGTGATCCATCGTCACGACATTCTCGATCTGCCAGATTTCCGTCGTCCCGAGCGTCGAGGTGACGTCGACGCGGTCCATGTCCATCGTCTTGCCGTTGATGAGCCCCTGACTCAACACGATGACGTGTCGAGCGGTGACGCGCATCGTATCGAGCGCGACGACGGTACGCATCACGCTGGGTAATACAACGGGAGGCAGTCGCGTCGCGTCGGTGTAGCGCAGCGAGAGCAGATCGCGCGGGACATTCCAGTTTTCCGGGCGCGTGTGCGGGTCGTAACGATCGTAGGGAAGCGTCTGGAGCGTCGTGTGCGAGCTCGGATCTCCAGTACCGCGCACGAGGACCTCTACTCGCTCGGAGTTGGCGAGCAGGAATTCGTTGACTACCCTCGGCTTCTCGAACAGGCCGCCGTCATCGCCCACGTGCATCAGCGTCTGACCGGGAATCGCCAGCCGGTAGATCCGTGCGGCAGATACGTTGACCACACGCCAGCGCTGTACCTCTCCGCTCCGGATGCGAATCTCCGGCATCACCTGCCCGTTCACGAACAGGACGTCGCCTTCGCGCCCATTCTCCTTGTCGATGCGGCCCTGCAGTGAGCGTGGATCCGCGATCTCGGGAGTGCCATCGGGTAGAAAGCGATTGTCCGACAGCACGAGCAGCTTCTCGGGGAGCGACGCGGGGAGCGGATCCTTGGCGTCACGAACGATGATCCCGCCGTAGAGACCCTTGGCGATCTGATATCCGGTGCGAACATCGGGATGCGGGTGATACCAGTAGGTGCCGGCAGTGCCGCGCGGAATCGTGAACTTGTAGTCGTACTGCTTGCCGGCGCCGATTGGACGCAGCGGGCTGCCATCCATGTCGGCGGGAATGTGCAGCCCGTGCCAGTGGATGGTGGTGGCTTCGGGCAGACTGTTCCGAAAGTGGATGATGACGTGATCGCCCTCGTGCACCT
>DATHJR010000307.1:0-6261 GCA_035286525.1 Gemmatimonadaceae bacterium
ATCGATGAACTGGAACTGCCCGCCGGAGCCCTGACCGTAAAGGTTCTGGTACTGAGGTAGTATCGACGGATTCTCCCACGTATATGTCGAGCTCACCTCGGTGCGCATCTTTCCGCCCGCGCTCGCTCCCTTCTTGGTCGTCATGATGATGACGCCGTTCGCCGCACGGGATCCGTAGATTGCGGCCGCATTCGGCCCCTTCAGCACGCTCATCGTGGCGATGTCTTCCGGATTGATATCGGAAATCCCGCTGCCGAAGTCGAATCCGCCGCCCGGTCCCGCGCCGCCACCAATTGCGCCAGGAGATCCGCCGCGATCCGCGTTGGACATCGCCACGCCGTCGATGATGAACAACGGATTGTTGTTGCCGGTTATCGAGTTTGCGCCACGCAACAGAATGCGGGTTGATCCGCCCTGGGTGCCCGAGCCGGTGATCGTCACTCCGGAGACCTTGCCTTGAATGCTGTTGACGACATTCATGGTCTTCGTCTCGTTGAGCTCCGTCGTGCTAAGCTGTTGTTGCGCAGTTCCGAGCTGACTCTTCTCCCTCGTCTCGCCGAGGGCCGTCACGACGACGCCTTGCAACTGGGTGGCCGAGGTCGAGAGGCTGAAGTTCTGGGAGACTGCTGCGCCGTTCAGGGCTACCGTCGCGGAGCTGGGTGCAAAGCCCAGGCGGCGCGCTGTAACCGTAACGGAAGTTCCATTGGCCGACGCGGGGACGGAAAAGGTATATCGTCCCTGATCGTCGGTGAATCCGCCAACGCGCAGAGTCGGGATACTCACGCTCGCGCCTACCACTGGTACTCCACCGGTGCCTGTCACCTGGCCACTGATGGTCGTTCCTTGCGCCTGGGCAAATGCAGGGGTAAACCCGAGCACGCCCGCTATCGCAAGTAAACGATAGAGCTTACCTGTCATTCCCATACAACACCTCGCAGAAAGTGGGACTGGGATGAGACTCGTCGTTCTGCGAGATGTCGATGACCACCGTCGCAGAACGGCAGCTATATGTGCGTCAACTGGAGGGACAGAGATTGGGTCGCAATCTCGATTCGCGGCGGACGCATGCGGCGACAACCCCAAGGTCCCACGAGTTGGGAGTTGGGGCTGACTATGAGGCACAACTTATAGGTTGGGTAACGGCAATGTCAACAATCGGTGAACGATTGACCGCAAGGGAGCCGTTGGCGAAAAGGTCCTTCGGACCGGTGAATTGCGCCGTTCCCGACGCAGTTCTAGAGGGTGGTCGCCTTCTCCGTCACTACTCGGACGTCGTTGTTGAATACCTGCATGAAGCCACCGCTCACCGTGAAGCGAGGGCCCGCGCCACTTCCGAGCCGCAGCTCCCCATTCCCGAGGAGCGCCATCAACGGCGCGTGGCCGGTCAGGATGCCGATCTCTCCGTCGTATGCGGGCGCGACCACTGAATCAGTCTCGCCCTCGAACAACACCGCCTCCGGAGAGATTACCGAGACTTTTAGCATCGCTTAGGCGCTGGCCAGACGCTGCGCCGCCTCGACCACACCATCGATCGCGCCCTGCATGAAGAACGCCTGCTCCGGGTACTGATCGAATTCGCCGGCGACAAGTCGCTCGAACGACGAGATGGTCTCCTCCAGCTTCACGTACTGTCCCTTGATTCCCGTGAACTGCTCGGCCACCGCGAACGGCTGCGACATGAAACGCTGAATGCGGCGGGCGCGGCCGACGACGAGCTTGTCCTCTTCGGAAAGCTCATCCATTCCCAGGATCGCGATGATATCCTGCAGCTCCTTGTAGCGCTGTAGAATCCGCTGCACGTCGGTGGCTACCTTATAGTGGCGGTCGCCGATGAACTGCGCGTCGAGGATTCGCGAAGACGAAGCGAGCGGATCGACGGCGGGATAGATGCCGAGCTCCGTGATAGCGCGCGAAAGAACGACCGTGGCGTCGAGGTGCGCAAACGCCGTCGCCGGTGCGGGATCGGTGATGTCGTCGGCCGGAACGTAGATCGCCTGTACCGACGTGATCGATCCGTTTTTCGTCGAGGTGATGCGCTCCTGCAGATCGCCCATCTCCGTCGCCAGCGTCGGCTGATATCCGACGGCGCTCGGCATGCGGCCGAGAAGTGCGGACACTTCGGAGCCGGCCTGCGTGAAGCGGAAGATGTTGTCGATGAAGAGCAGCACGTCCTGATTCTCGACGTCGCGGAAGTACTCGGCGATCGTGAGCCCGGAAAGTCCGACGCGCAGGCGCGCGCCCGGCGGCTCGTTCATCTGCCCATACACGAGTGCGACGGAATCCAGAATCCCGGCTTCCTTGAACTCGAGGTACAGATCGTTTCCTTCGCGCGTGCGCTCGCCCACGCCGCAGAACACCGACCGTCCACCGTGCCCCTTCTGCACGTTGTTGATCAGCTCCTGAATGATGACCGTCTTGCCGACGCCGGCGCCGCCGAACAGACCGATCTTTCCACCCTTCACGAACGGGGCGATGAGATCGATGACCTTGATCCCCGTCTCGAAGATCTCGGTCTTGGGCTCGAGGTCGACGAAGTCCGGGCTCGGGCGATGGATCGGCCAGCGCAGCGCGTCCTTCGGAATCGGCGCGCCGTTGTCGACGGGCTCGCCGAGCACGTTGAGGATGCGGCCCAGGGCGGGCACGCCCACGGGAACAGTGATCGGCGAGCCCGTGTCCGTCACGCGCATGCCGCGCTCCACACCATCGGTGGTCGACATCGCGACCGCGCGCACCTGATTGCGGCCGATGTGCTGCTGCACTTCGGCAGCGAGCTTCACCTGCGTGCCGCCCTCGGCGAGCTGGTCGATCGTGATCTCGTTGAAGATCTCGGGCAGGTTCTCGGACTCGAACTCGACGTCGAGCACCGGACCGATCACCTGCACGACCTTGCCGATATTGTGGTCAGCCATGATTGAGTTCCAAAAGGTCAGACCGAAGCATGCGCTCCGGCGTTGCCAGGATGTGTTGGGTCAACCGCTCAGCGCCTCGGCGCCACCGACGATCTCCGCGATCTCCTGCGTGATCTGCGCCTGCCGCGCGCGGTTGTACGTGCGACGGAGCACATTGAGGATGTCGCCGGCGTTGTCCGTTGCGGCCTTCATCGCCGTTCTGCGCGCGCCCTGCTCTCCCGCCACCGTCTCGACCAGCGCGCGGTAGATCGCGTTGCGCACGTAGAGCGGAAGAAGCGCCGAAAGAATTTCCTCGGCGTTCGGGAAGAGCAGATAGTCGCGTGCCGGCCCCTTGCGAGCGGGCGGCGTCACAGGCAGCACGCGCTCGGCCACGGGCGGCGTCGAGAGTGGCGAGTTGTACTTCGCGTACACGACGTACACGGCGTCGAGCCGCTTCTCGATGAAGTCCTTCATCAGCGGGTCGACCAGCTGCGAGCCGTGCTCTGCAACCGGCTTGTCGCCGATGTCGACGCGCGAGGAAGCGATAGGCGTTCCGACGTAGCGGAAGAATCCGACGCCCTTGCGCCCGACGACGTGGATCTCGGTCTGCACGCCGCCCGCGGCGAGACGGGCAAGCAGCGTGCGCGCCTCGCGAATCAGATTCGCGTTGAAGGCGCCAGCGAGTCCCTGGTTCGACGTGAGGAGAATGACGGCGGCGCGACTGCCCGACTTGGGGAGGTCCTTTTGTGCGCCGCTCTCGGGCTGCCGGAGGAGTGGAAAGCGCTCCGCGAGCTCGGGCGAGTAGAGATCCGCGATCACCGCCTCGAGTGCGCGCGCGTACGGGCGCGCGGCGACGACGCGATCCTGCGCGCGCTTGAGCTTGGAGGTGGCGACCATCTCCATGGAGCGCGTGATCTTGCGCGTCCCTTCGATGGACTTGATCCGTCCCTTGAGCTCGCGTCCCTGCGCCATGAGTCAGCCGGTGGGGTGCGAGTTACTTCGCCGGTGCGGCGGCGGGCGTCGGAGCGCCGGCGGGCGTCGCCTTGAACGCCGCGATGCCGGTCTTGAGCGCCTCTTCGACTTCCTTCGTCAACAGCTTCTTCTCGCGAATCTCGAGGCCGACCTGCGGGTAGCTCTTGGCCATGAACTCGTTGAACTGCTTCTCCCACACGCGAAGCCGCGACACCTCGATATCGTCGAGCAGGCCAGTCGAGACGGCGTAGATGATCATGACCTGCTGCTCGACGGGCATCGGCTCGTACTGCGGCTGCTTGAGCACTTCCACCGTGCGCGCGCCGCGATCGAGCTGCGCCTTGGTCGTCTTGTCGAGATCCGATGCGAAAGCGGCGAACGCTTCGAGCTCGCGATACTGCGCGAGATCGAGGCGCAGGCGGCCGGCCACGGAGCGCATCGCCTTGATCTGCGCCGCGCCACCGACGCGCGACACGGAGATTCCGGCGTTGATCGCGGGGCGCGTGCCTGCATTGAACAGGTCGGCCTCGAGGAAGATCTGCCCGTCGGTGATCGAGATGACGTTCGTCGGGATGTAGGCCGAGACGTCGCCGGCCTGCGTCTCGATGATCGGCAGCGCGGTGAGCGAGCCACCCGCCTTGAAGATCGTCTTGTTGTCCACCACGCTCGGATCTTCGCTGATCTTCGCGGCGCGCTCGAGCAGGCGGGAGTGGAGGTAGAACACGTCGCCCGGGTACGCCTCGCGACCCGGCGGGCGGCGAAGGACCAGCGAGATCGAGCGGTACGACGCCGCCTGCTTCGACAGATCGTCGTAGACGCACAGCGTCGACTTTCCCTCGTGGTACATGAAGTACTCGGCCATCGCGCATCCGGAGTACGGCGCGATGTACTGCATCGGCGCGGGATCCGACGCGGCGGCGACGACGACGATCGTGTAGTCGAGCGCGCCGGTTTGCCGAAGCTTCTCGACCGTCGACGCAACCGTCGACTTCTTCTGGCCGATGGCGACGTAGACGCAGAGGACGCCGGTGCCCTTTTGATTGATGATCGTGTCGATCGCGATCGCCGTCTTCCCGATGCCGCGATCGCCGATGATCAGCTCGCGCTGTCCGCGTCCGATCGGGATCATGGCGTCGATGGCCTTGAGCCCCGTCTGCAGCGGCTCCTTCACCGGCTGGCGAACGATGATGCCGGGCGCCTCGGACTCGACCTTGCGCGAGAGCTTCGCGGTGATCGGGCCGAGTCCATCGATCGGGTTGCCCAGCGCGTCCACGACACGGCCGAGCATCTCCGGTCCCACCGGCACTTCGAGCACGCGGCGCGTGCGCCGAACTTCGTCCCCTTCCTTGAGCTTGAGCCAGTCGCCGAGGATGACGGCGCCGATGTTGTCCTCCTCGAGGTTCAGCGCGAGCGCGGTGACCTTGTCGCCGGTTTCGGCCGAAGTGGCTTCGAGCATCTCGCCCGCCATCGCCTTGTTCAGCCCGTAGATGCGGGCGATACCGTCCTTGACCTCGAGCAGGGTACCGACGTCCTCGACGTCGAGCTCGTGGAGGTCCGCCGCCTCGATCTCGCGGAGGAGGATGTCCTTGATTTCGGCGGGTCGGAGCGAGGTTTCGGAGGCCATGTGGACAGCGGGCTATGGGGTCGCGAAAAAATTCGTGTGTAGCTTGTGAAATTTATCACAAGCTGGCTGTTCGGACAAGAGTAGACGTGACCATATATCGTCGTGTCGCGCGTTTACCGCTACCCGCGAAGAAATCGCTCGAGCAGGTCGGTGGCGCGGAGCGCCGAGAGGGCGCTGGCCTGGGCGCGCACGAGACGCTTGACGGTGGCAGACAGCTTGGCGCTCGAGGCGAATCCCACCAGGCGCGCCACTGCGGCGAGATCATATCCCGGATTCTTTGCGAGCTCCCCCGCCGCGAAGAGTCGTACGAGGTCGAGCACGCGCTTGAGCGTGGGAGCGCCGCCTGCCGAGAAGCTGCGGCTGAGATGCTCGCGCGTGACGCCGAGCGAGTGGGCCACCTCCGCGGTGCCGACGGGGCGACCGGCATGGGCGATCGTCGATCGCCAGGCGGCCAGCTGCAGCGGCGACGTGAGCGAAAGTGGTGGTGGCGGATCATGCAACGCGGCGGCGAAGCGGGCGGAAAATCCCTGCGACAGGAGGATCTCGCCGAGCAGGCCATCGTCGGTGCCGTCGGCAAGCACGTCCGCGAAGGCGAGCTCCGCGCACCGCGCGATGGCCGGCGCGTCGACCGGTCGAAATGGCGTGAGCGCGATGAAGGGAACGCTCGGATACTCGCGCGCAAGCTCGGCCGGGCCATGTCCGTCGCCATCGGCCGCGAGCTCGACCAGGGCGGTGTTCACGAAGTGTATGCGGAAGGCGTTCGTGAAGTCCTTTTCG
>DATHJR010000308.1:0-2899 GCA_035286525.1 Gemmatimonadaceae bacterium
GTGTTGGTTACGCCGGCCGCGGAGGCTTCAGCGGCGAGGTAAACGCGGCGATCCAGTTGGCCGCGTCGTGCACGTCGTCGCGCGTGAGCGTGTGACCGGCGTTGTAGAAGTTGATCGTGGCGACGGCGCCGGCTGCGGTGAGCAACGTCTGCAGCCGGCGCGCCTGTTCCGGCGTGGCGATCGGATCCCACTCGCCGGAGCTCAGCAGCACGGGCATGCCCCCGAGCTTGGCCGGCTGCTCCGGCTCGAACGGGACCATCGCACGAAAGAGGATGGCGTGCGAGAAGGGCGCGGGGCCGGTGAGCATCACACTCGCGGCGATGTTCGCGCCGTTGGAAAAACCGATCGCGATGAGCCTCGTCGCGTCGAGCTCGTACTTTGCGACCGCGCCGTTGACGAAGCGAATGAGCTGCTGCGTGCGGAGCGCGAGATCCTCGAGATCGAACACCCCCTCGGCAAGCCTCCTGAAAAATCTCGGTGCCCCGTGCTCGCGCACGGCGCCGCGCGGGGCCAGGATCGCGGCGCCGGGGAGCAGCGACTCGCCGAGCGGAACGAGATCGTTTTCATCGCCACCGGTACCGTGCAGGAGCAGGAGCGTGGTCGACGCGTTCGGGGGTTCGCCGGTGGTGAAGCGGTGGACGAGCTCGAGGTCATCGGATGGTTTGGTCATGCGCCAATTTACATGACTAGAGCTCGTGCGGTGACGGCGACGAGCCGGCTACGGCGTACGGGGTCGCCGCCCCGAGGACCATTATCGGCCGGCTTCAGCTACGGCTCGTCGAGAGAAATCTCGAAGATTGCGCTTTGAATCTGCGGAAGCGAGGTAAGCGTTTTGGCTGCCTCCAGGATGCCAGTGCCGATTCCATCGTCTGCGACTTTGACGAGATAGTATCCACTTGTTCCATCGGGCCAAAGTTGTCCGCCAACCACGGTTCCGTTCACCAACGCGATTGCTAATTGCCGATCGGTCAGCGTCGCCCATGGACGAAATCGCACCTTGACGATGTGCTTCGTGAAGCTGCCGGAGAAGCCGGCGGAAGGTGATGCAAAATTTGTGTCCGAATGCACCCAATCCGGAATGGTCTTCGGGGGCACCGGCGTGACATTCTGCTCCGCCGGAAAATCCGTCGCGATGAGAATGCTCATGCCCACGGTCGTAACCGTACTCGGAGCGTTGAACTTCCACTGCTTGTTCTCCGTGTACCCATTGGGCGCGACGATCTGATTGTAGATGAAATATGGTTGGTTCGGCGCGGTGAACGTCCCGATGCCGTCCGCATTCGCTACGCTGACCGTCCCTGTGCCCGAAGTCGCATGGAAGTCGGTTACCATAACCTTCACGCCCGTGATCCTCGCGTCATTCAGCGTCCCCATCGACTGCTTCAGTAAGTTTTGCACGCGGGCCGTGAACTGCCACGTGTGCGCGACGGAGTCCTTGACCAGGTTGGAAGCGAAGAAGCTCCCGTACTGCGCGGATTTCGGCGACTCGGTCTCCGCGAGCGCGCACACGCCGGCGGCGGAGCGAGGCGTCGACGGCTCACAGGTGACACTCGTTGCAGCCGCTCCGAAGGTGCACGTGAGCGACAAGACCACAGGTTGGTGCTGCTGTACTTGGACTGTTTTCGGTCCACGAGGATCAACGAGGCGCTCGAGGCTGCGACAAGCGAGAGCTGCTACCGCTGAGCACATGACGAGAAACATGGCGCCTCCGAAAATGCGTCGCGCGAAACCATTTCGCCTCCAACACGGGTGGGGGCGCACGAGCGCGCGGCCCGTCATCCGAAAAGACGATTGAACGGCGCGATCGTGCACGTTACGGACGGTGGTGGCGAACAGCATACAGTCCGTGCGACGACGCCGTGGCATTCCAAGAGGGAATTAATACAGAGGCTACTTCCTGCCGGAGGTGCGCCGCCGCCACAGGCGCGACCTAGCGGTACGTCTCGAAGAACCCCGCGCCTTCCCCCACGATCGGCGCGCCGCCCACGCGCCCGCTGATCCGCGCGCGACCCTTCATCTGGATGAAGTACGGGCGCAGAATCCGCCGCGCGTCCGCCGCATCGCCGCGTTCAACCAACGAGGTGCGCGTGTCGCTGCCGATCGCGTCCTCGATGTCGAGCTCCACGCGCAGCGTGTCGGGGCCGCGCGCGTCCTGCATCACCGCGTGCGACGGCACCTTCACCTCGCGTCCGTTCACGACGATCGTGCGGCCATCGTCGTACGCGATCTCGTGCGGACGGAAGAGCGCGCGAAAGCCGAGCGAGTCGGTGAGGTAGACGAAGAAGGGCTGCGTCGTGCCCGCACTGTCCGGCGGCGCGACGCGGCCATAGAGCAGCGTGTACTCGCCCGCGCGCGTCGCGCCCCAGTCCCACGACACGCCGTGCCACACGCCCCAGTTGTGATCGTGGTACGACTGCGCGCTGTCGAAGCGCTCGCACGAATCAGAAACGCAGAGTGAGCCCGTGGCGCTCGCGCGAAGCCCGGGCACCGTGTACCCCGATGCGAACGGGCAGCTCTCGTCCGTGTCCGCGCACTCGGCTATCGAGCCGCCGGGAAAGAAGATGTTCGGCGCGGGGGTGACGGTGAGATCGAGCTTTAGTGGCGCGCCCGATCCATTCTCGGCGGCGCTGGCGGTGAGTGCGTATCTGCCGTCGGGGAGGAGGTGCACCCGCGAGGTGCCGATCTCGAGATCGGCGCTGTCGGTGGAGAAGTGCACCTGCTCCCGGCGAACGTTCGATGTGAAGCGGCGCGTGCGGCCGCCCTGCTCGCGCACGCTCACCGCCACCTGCCCACCCCACTTCTGACTGCGCACATCGCCCGCAACGATGAACGAGATGAACGCCCACCGCTTCCCATCAGCGGAGAGCACATTGAAGTAGTGCCACTCCGCCCAACTGTC
>DATHJR010000309.1:0-3591 GCA_035286525.1 Gemmatimonadaceae bacterium
GGTCCGCTCTACGTGAGCATCGACATGGACGGGATCGACCCCGCGTTTGCGCCGGGCGTGTCGCATCGCGAGCCTGGCGGGCTCACCGTGCGCGAGGTGGTGACGATGATTCAGTCGCTACCCGGGCCGATCATCGGCGCCGATGTCGTGGAGCTCAATCCGATGCAGGATCCCAGCAACGCATCGGCGACGGTGGCCGCGAAGCTGGTGCGCGAGCTGGCGAGCCGGATGTTCGAGACGTCGCCCGCTGGCGCCTAGCGCGCGAGTCGCGCGAGAACCGACGGCGGGAGCGACCAGACGAGCGTCGCGCAACGCGGACCGGGCCTCCCCCTGATCTCGACCAGGCACGCGCCGCTTTTCTCGATCTCGACGTGCGACGACCTGAGCCCCGACAGCAGCCAGGTGACGAGCGCGCCGAGATGGGGCTCGTGTCCCACCACCGCGACCACGCGCGCCCGCTTCTGCGCGGCGAGCCACGCGGCGAACGCCTGCGGCGCTCCGTCAGGCTCGAGCGCGGGCACCGTGGCGACGGACATCTCGTCGTATTCGTCCGCCACGATCGCCGCGGTTTGCGCGGCGCGCACCAGCGGACTTGCGGCGAGAACGTCGAGTGACGGAAGCTCGCGGCGAAGCCCCTTCGCAACCTTGGCCATCACCGTCCGACCGCGCTTCGTGAGCGGCCGCTCGCCGTCCGGGCGCCCCGTTCGCGCGAACGCGTCCTTATCTTCAGCGATCGCGTGTCTGATGACGAGAAGCGTGATGGCCATGAACAAAGGATGAACGGTGATCCGGAACGGGGCAGCGGTACCGAGATATAGTGGGGAAAATAAGCGCAAAGTGAAGACCCGCGCCGCTTTCGCGGTCGCTATCGCGTCGTCGCTCGCGCTGTCCGTACACGCGCAGGGCACGCTGCCGATCACCAGGCTCGCGCCCGATGTCTACCTCATCGTCGCGCCGTCGGGGAACATGGTTGCCCAGACCGGCCCGAGCGGCATCGTGCTCGCGGGCGCGCAATCGAGGACCTCGACCGCGGGAGTGGTCGCCGCGCTCCGGACGGTGTCGACCGCGCCGGTGCGGTACGTCCTCTTCGCGCCCGGCGATTCGATGGGAGACGAGGGCGACGCCGGATGGAGCGCGCGCAAGGCGACCGTCGTCGCGCACGAGCGCATGCGGATGACGGCGCCGCACGTCACGTCCGCGCTCGGATTTTCCGAGGTGCTCCAGATCTATCTCGACGGCGGGTCGGTGCACGCGGTGCACCAGCCGCCGGGACACACGAAGGCCGACATCATCGTGCACTTCGAGACCATGCGCGTGCTCTACCTCGGCTACGCCTTCGTCGCGAAGGGCTACCCGCGCATCGATGTCGGCGGCGGCGCGTCGATCGACAGTCTCATCAAGGAAGTGGCGCCCTTTGCCGGATTCGCCGGCGTTCAGATCGTGCCGGGGCGCGGGCCGGTGTCGACGGCGACCGATGTCGGCGCGTATCGCGACATGCTCGCCGGCGTGCGCGAGAAAGTGTCCGCGCTCGTCGCGCAAAAGAAGACGCTGGCCGAGGCGATCGCGGCGAAGCCGACGGCGCAGTGGGATGCAACGTATGGACGCGCGGGGGCGCGTCCGGACCAGTTCGTGGAGATGGTGTATCGATCGCTCACGCACTAGCCACGCGGCGATCGCGCGGCAGAGCGACGTGCGACGCGAGGCTAGGTGATGGAGATTGCGATCGCCTCGACCGGCGCGGCTTCCGGTGGAAGCAGTGCGGCTATGCGTTCGAGCGCCTGATCGGCGAGCTCTCGGTCACCGGCCGCGCCCTCAGCGGCAGCGACCTGCCGCTTGAGTGCCTCGAACATTTCGCGGGTGAAGCCGTACGGATAATCGTGCATGAGCACGATCGCGAGCGCACGATACCGCTTGAGGTGGCGGAGCCGCGTGATCAGCGACTCGACCTCGTCTGCGGAATGATTGCGGCCTGCACGCTCGAGGACCGCCCATTCCTGCCTGGTGAGTGCTGGGGGCAGCTCCTCGCTCATGATCAACCTTCCGCGTCTGCGACCGTCGCTTCCGCGACCGGCGCCGCCGGCACTGCTACGCCGGCGGGACGCTGACGCTGCCACGAGGTCGTGCGCGGACGCGCGCGGCCGGCCAGGAGCTCCTCGTGATACGCGAGGATGCGGGACTTCACGTTGGCATTGGTGTCGGTCGACTCCGCGCGAAACGGAGCGTAGCGATTGCGGGTGTCGTTGGACACCGTGAACCACCACCAATCCTGCGGATGCGCCACGGACTGCTTTTCGACAAAACAGCTGAATGTGCGCCCGGCGTCTTCGAACTCGAACTCCTTCACACGCGTCTCCTGTATATAGTTCAGCAATCTAACGGGTTACGCACCCTTGTGGGGCGTGGAGCGGTCGCGACTATTCTCGCCGAGGCCTCCGAGAGGCGATCGGCAGGCGTCTTTCCGCCTGGAGCTTCGAATTGCTTGCGCGAACGCTAGTCGCGGAAGCGCAGTGACTCGCGCGCGATCGGCTCGCCGTTGAGAAAAATCAGCTCGATCGAATCGTACGCGGACATGCTCGCGAGCGGATTCCGCGCGAGCAGCAGCAGGTCGGCTCGCTTGCCGACCTCGATTGATCCCAGGTCGCGCGACAATCCGAACGCGCGGGCATTGTCGAGACTCGCGGCGCGCAGAATCAGAGCGAGCGGCGCGCCGGCGTCTGCCCAGTCCTGCATTTCGAGACGTCCGTTCAAACCCGGTGGATTGCCGAAGCCGTCGCCGGCCGGAGTGTCGCTGCCGAGGAGTAGCGGGACGCTGTCCTGCAGCATCAGCCTGAACGTCGCCTTGGTTCTTCCGATCGTGGCTGCGAGCAACGGCTCGAATCCGGGAGCAGGGGACGCCTTGCGATATTCCTCGAGCAACGCGTTGCGGCTCTTCGCGCCGCTCGCCGAATGCAGATAGGCGATCACCGACTGAGGCAGTGCCATCGCGAGTCTGGGATCGTCGAGCAGCGCCGTGTCCAGCATCGCTCGCTCGCCGGCAACCGTTTGTAGCGTCGGCTGCACGTGTATTCCCGCGCGCGCCACGGCGGCGATCACGTCGCGAGCTTCCACGGGCGGGGTCGAGTCGCCGATGTTGCCAGGCCAGATCCAGAGACCGTGCGCGATCACGTCCGCGCGCGCATCGAGCGCGGATCGCCAGCTGTCGACGCTCGTGGCGTGCACCGCGAGCACCAGCTTGTGCGCCGTAGCCGATGCCCGAATTTGGCGCAGCGTCTCCGTGCGCAGGTAGGGCCAATTGAAAATTCCGAAGCCGGATTCGACGAAGGCCTTCACGCAGGTGGCACCGGCATCCGAAACGCGCGCGACCGCGCGATCGGGAGTATAGTCGGACGGATCGAGCGACCTCGGCCAGCTCTTCGCTTCCTGCGGTTCGTACACCAGGTTCGGAAAGTTCGGCGCAGACGCGGGCGCCACCTGGAACGCGCCATATCCACCGGCGACCTTGATCCCTCTGCCGCAGTAGTAGAAACGGGGATGCAACGGCGTGCCCTCGAACCACGACTGATCTGCGGGTGCGATGTCGAAATCGACGAC
>DATHJR010000310.1:0-5219 GCA_035286525.1 Gemmatimonadaceae bacterium
TGCAGTCCAGCGCATCGTCGAGTCAGCGGTCTCGCAGCACCAGGAGGCCGAGTCGCTCGCGCGGGAGATCGAGGCGGTGGCGGTGGTGGCCGAGCAGAACGCGTCGACGTCGGAGCAGGTGAGCGCGGTGGTGCAGGAGCAGACCGCGTCGATGATGCACGTCACCGAATCGAGCCAGCACCTCGCGGACATCGCCGCGCGGCTCAAGGGCGTGATGCTTCGCTTCGAGCTGTAGTGCGCTAACGCTTCGGCGCGCGGAGCTTCAGGGCTTCGGTCTCGCCGCTGTTGTCCGGGACGAACGTCTCGCTGCGCGCAACCTCGAAGAACGCGTCGACTACCTCGGGATCGAACTGCGACCCCGCAACGCGCCTCAGCTCGGCCATCGCCTCCGTGAACGTGAGCCCGTTTCGGTACGGACGCTTGCTCATCATCGCGTCGAACGCATCCGCGACTGCGATGATGCGGGCCTCGCGGGGAATGTCCGTTCCAGAAAACTTGTCCGGCACCCCCTTGCCGTCGAATCGCTCGTGATGCGAGCGCACGATGTTGAGCGCGACGGGATTCTCCCCGAGCAGCGGCTGAAGAATCTGCCAGCCGAGCACCGGGTGCGTCATGATGTGCTCGTACTCCTCGTTGGTGAGCGGACCGGCCTTCCGCAGCACTTCTTCACGCACGCCGATCTTGCCGACATCGTGAAGGTGGCCGCCGAGCTCGATTTGCGCGATGAGAGTGGAGCCGAGGCCGAGCGTGTTCGCGATCGCGACGCCATACTGGCTCACCCGCACCGAGTGCCCGCGCGTGTACGGATCCTTGAGCTCGAGCGCGTCCGCGAGTGACTGGATGCTGGCGAGAAAGAGCGTCTCGAGTCGCTCCGCCTGCGCCCTCACTCGGACTTCCAGCCGCTCCTGATAGTCGCGATTGTCGGCGAGCAGCCTGCGCTTTTCCAGCGCCTGCGCCACACGCGCTCGGACTTCCTCGAACACGAATGGCTTGGTGATGTAGTCCATCGCGCCGAGCGCAAGACAGGCCACCGCGACCTCGACCTCGGCGACCGCGGTGATCATCACGACGGCGACGTCTGGATAGCGAAGGCGCAAATTGCGCAGGAGCTCCTGCCCGTCCATCTTCGGCATGCGCATGTCGGAGAGGACCAGTGCAACCGGCTCCTTATCGAGAACCGCCAGAGCTTCCACCCCCGATCCGGCCTCGAGACAGGTAAAGCCATCGCCCTGCATGAGGCGCACGAGTGCCTGGCGCAGGCGCGGCTCATCGTCGACCACCAGGCAGCGACGCGCGAGCGCCGTGTCCAGGACGTTGTCGGCCATGATGCGGGCACTCTTGACGGCCTGCAGAGGAGAAGCGGTCACGCTATCTTGATTGAACGGAGCGAACGAGACGCGGCGGCTCGTGTCTGGTCAGTCGCCCCTGCAACCCGAAAGGCGAGCGCGCATGACACGCATCTTCGATGACGATCGCAAGGCCGGGTTCGGAACAACGGCAATTCACGCGGGAGAGCGTGAGGATCCGCTCGCCGGCGCGATCATGCCGCCTGTGTATCTCACGTCGACATACATCCAGCAGGGGCTCGGCGAGAACAAGGGATACGAGTACGCCCGGGGCAAGAACCCCACGCGGGAAGCGCTCGAGCGCACGATCGCCGCGCTCGAGGGCGCCCAGCATGGATTCGCGTTCGCGAGCGGCATGGGATGCCTCGAC
Organism: Gemmatimonadaceae bacterium; assembly: GCA_035286525.1. GTDB lineage: Bacteria > Gemmatimonadota > Gemmatimonadetes > Gemmatimonadales > Gemmatimonadaceae > FEN-1250. The sequence goes on from DATHJR010000310.1 coordinate 1,717, forward strand.
TCGATCATGAAGCTATTCCAATCCGGAGACCACATCGTCTGCGGCGCGAACGTCTACGGCGGAACGTTCAGGCTGTTCGACAATCTGTTGCAGCATCTGGGCCTCAGCTTTTCCTACGTCGACACCACGGACGTGCAGCGCATCGAAGATGCGTGCACGCCGCGCACGCGGGCAATACTCGTAGAGACTCCGACGAATCCGTTGATGCAGATCACGGATCTCGCCGCGGCAGCAGAGGTGGCGCATGCGCACAAAGCTTTGCTCATCGTCGACAACACATTCGCCACGCCGTTCTTCCAGCAGCCGTTCTCGCACGGCGCCGATATCGTCTTTCACTCGGCCACGAAATACCTGAACGGTCACAGCGATGTGATCTGTGGCGTGGCGGCCGTGATCGATGACGATCTCGCTGCAAAGCTGCAGTTCATCCACAACGCGGCCGGCGCCGTGGCCGGTCCGTTCGATTCGTGGCTCGTGCTGCGCGGAATGAAAACGCTGCATTTGCGCATGCCCGCGCACGACGCGAACGGTCGCGCGGTCTCGGCGTATCTCGCCGACCAGCTGGGGCACGAGCGGGTGCGCTATCCGGGACTCAAGAGCCATCCGCAGCACGCCCTGGCGTGTCTGCAGATGCGCGGCATGGGCGGGATGGTGACGGTGGATGTGGGCACCAGGGAGCTCGCCAACCAGGTCCTCAAGAAAGTCCGAATCTTTTCGCTCGCGGAGTCGTTAGGAGGAGTCGAGAGCCTCATCAGCCATCCGGCGAGCATGACGCACGCATCCATCCCCCCCGAACGCCGGGCGGCGCTGGGAATCACCGAAGGCATGGTGCGGCTCTCGTGTGGAGTGGAAGACACGAGCGACCTGCTGAACGATGTGGAGCAGGCGTTCGCCGGACTCTAATCTGGGAGCTTGACGATGCCCGATCGCAAGGTACTCACCGAGATCTCCTCGACCGCCTGGGAGCATCCCGCCGACAAGGCCGCGCTGCAGGCGCTGCGCGCCATCCCCGGATTCGACGAGATCGTTCGCAAGGTGATGGGGCTCATCGGCGAACGCGGCGTGCGACTGTTCTTCACGGCGGACTCCGTTCGCGTCGGCCCGCGCCAGCGTCCGAAGCTCGACGCGCTGTATACCGAAGTCCTCGAGACGCTCGACTACGGACTCGAGCGCCCGGAGCTGTTCGTGTCGCAAACACCGTTCGTCAACGCGATGGCCGTGGGCTTCGAGCGGCCGTTCATCGTCTTGAACAGTGGCGCGATCGGCCTGCTCGATCGGGAAGAGCAGCGAGTGCTCATCGGCCACGAGCTCGGCCACGTCATGAGTGGACACGCGACGTACACCACCATTGCGCTGATCCTGCTTCGCGCCGGCTTCTCAGCGATCCCTGGGCTCGGGCTCATCGCGCTCCCGATTCAGCTCGCGCTGCTCGAGTGGTCGCGCAAGGCGGAGCTCAGCGCGGATCGCGCGGGGCTGCTCGCGTCGCAGGATCCCGCAACCACGATGGGGATGTACCTGAAGTTCGCGGGCGGGAATGCCGGCGAGGACGGGACGAGCCTCGAGGAGTTTCTCACGCAGGCCGAGGAGTACGAGATCGGTGGCCACGCGCTGGATGGAGTATTCAAGGTGCTGAATCTCGTCTTCCGAAGCCATCCGTTCAACACGGCGCGCGCGGCCGAGCTGAATCGCTGGCAGCAGTCCGGCGCGTACGATCGCATCCTCGGCGGCGACTACCCGCGCCGCGGCGTCGATGATCGCCCGCTCGGCGACGACGTGGCGGATGCCGCAGACTACTACGGCGAGCAGTCGCGCCGCGCGGCCGCCAGTGTTGGTGACATGTTCACGCGCGCGCGGGATGCGTTCAACACGGCGTTCCGCGCGCCCGGTGGCGATGGCGGTACGGGCGGAGGCGTTCCGCCCGCATGACGCGCGCATGAGGGTACTGATCGTCGGCGGAGGCGGGCGGGAACATGCGCTCGCCTGGAAGCTGAGTAAGGACGAACCCTCGATCGAGATCATCGCCGCACCGGGCAATCCTGGAATCGCCACGCTCGGCCGCTGCGTGGCAGTGAGCGCGGAGGACATTCCGGGAATCGTCGCGCTGGCGATGCAGGAAAAGCCACACCTCGTGATCATCGGTCCCGAGGCGCCACTCGCGGCGGGGCTCGCGGACGCGCTCCGGAGCGTCGGCACTCCGGTGTTCGGGCCGTCGCGCGGCGCAGCGCGCATCGAGTCGTCGAAGGCGTTCGCCAAGGCGCTCATGCGCGAGGCCGGCGTCCCGACGGCCCGCGCCATTCGTTGCATCGATGCCGCGAGCGCGAAGCACGCGGCCCGCGAGTTCGGCGCGCCGGTGGTCATCAAGGCGTCCGGCCTCGCCGCCGGGAAGGGAGTGATCGTGTGCGAGACGATCGACGCCGCGGACGCCGCCATAGACTCAATGCTCCGCGACGACATCTTCGGCGCAGCGGGGCGCGAGGTGCTGGTGGAGGAGTTCATGGAGGGCGAGGAGCTCTCGCTGTTCGCGATCACGGACGGCGAGACCGTGCTCCCCATGCTCCCGGCCCAGGACCACAAGCGCCTGCTCGACGGCGACCTTGGTCCAAATACCGGAGGCATGGGCGCCTACGCGCCGGTTTCGCTGGCAACCCCTAGTAGGATCGAGGATGCGTTGGAACGCGTGTTCGTTCCGGCGCTGGACGCGTTGCGCGGGGCGGGTGCACCGTTCAGCGGGTTGCTCTATGCGGGCGTGATGCTGACGACTCAGGGGCTTAAGGTGGTGGAGTTCAACTGTCGCTTCGGGGATCCGGAAACGGAGGCGATCCTGCCGTTGCTGGAGAGCAGCTTATTGGACCCGTTGACGGCCGTCGCGAACGGGAGCGGGCTGTCAGAGCAGAGGCTTCTTTGGTCGGACCAGTTTGCAGTAACCACCGTAGTTGCTTCAGCAGGTTATCCAAGTAACCCGCACAAGGGTTCGGCGATCGGATTGCCTCCCAAGGAGCTCAACGTCCACATATTCCACGCTGGAACGGCCCTGAATTCCGCCGGAGAACTGGTTTCGGCGGGCGGGCGGGTGTTTGCCGTAACTGGGGTCGCGCCGACTCTGGGCGAGGCGCAGAGCGAGAGTGCGCGGGCGGCAGGGGCGATCGAGCTCGACGGTAAGCAGTTCCGTCGCGACATCGGCTGGAGGGAGCTCGAGCGCGGTGCCGGAGCTACCAGAGACTGAGACCATCGCGCGCGATCTGGATCGCGCGCTGTCGGGCACGATGGTCGTCGACGTGGCGGTGCGCCGTGCCGACGTGCTGCGCGAGGTGACTGCCGCGTCACTGTCGCGACGGGTCGTTGGCGCCGTGGTCGAGCGAAGCTATCGTCGTGCGAAGGCTGTCGTCGTCGCCCTAAGCACCGGCGACAGACTCGTCGTCCAGCCACGCTTCACCGGGGCGCTGCTCATCGACGATGGATCGCTACCGGCAGAGTCGCTGCGGTACGTCGCGGTGTCCTTCCAG
>DATHJR010000311.1:0-2834 GCA_035286525.1 Gemmatimonadaceae bacterium
CCCGGGGAGATGTCGAGCACCTTGTCGCCGAGCAGTCCGAGCGACTTGAGCTTGATGCGCGAGTCCTCGCGAATGAGGTTGCTCAGGCGCGATTCGACCTCCAGCGTCACGCGCAGGTTGCGCGTCGTGTCGCCGGATGGCGGCAGGAAGTCGATCTGCTTGACGTTGCCGGCGAGTTGGCCTGCGAGCGTCACGGTACCTCCCTTCTGCAGCCCGTTGGAGTTGGAGAGGAAGGTGACCAGCGTGTACCGCTTCGTGAAGAGATCAGCCGCTTCGCCGAGCTTGACGACGGCGATCGTGAGGATCCCGATCGCGGCCAGAATCAGTGCGCCGACCTTGAGCTGGTCCCATGTGATGAACGTCGATCGTTTCATAGCGACCTCAGACTCCTCCGAGAAAGTCCTGCACGTAGCGATCCTGACTTGCCGTCATGTCTTCCGGTGATCCGAAGAACGCAATTCTCCTATCTGCGAGCAGCGCGATCTTCGTTGCCATGCGAAACGCCGACCGGATGTCGTGGGACACCACGATGCTCGTCACCTTGAGCTCGCGCTGCAGCTTCATGATGAGGCGCGTGATCGTGCCGGTGGTCAGCGGATCGAGTCCCGACGTCGGCTCATCGTAGAGCATGATCGCCGGATTGACCGCCATGCCGCGCGCGATGCCGACGCGCTTCTTCATTCCGCCCGAGAGCTCCGCCGGCAGCTGATCCATCACGCGATCGGGGTCGAGATCCACGAATTCGAGCTTTTCCTTCACGCGCGCTTCGATCTCATCATCGGTGAGCTGCGTATGTTCGCGCAACGGGAAGGCGACATTCTCGAATACGGACATCGAGTCGAAGAGCGCGGCGCCCTGGAAGACCATTCCCATCTTCTGCCGAATGACGAGCGCCTCCTCGTACGTGACGTCGTTGAGCACTTCGCCATCGACGATGACACGGCCAGAGTCCGGGCGAAGGAGCCGCAGAATGAGCTTGAGTATCGTCGACTTCCCCGTTCCCGATTCGCCGGCGATGACGATTGTCTCGCCGCGGCGGGCAACGAGCGAGACGTTCTCGAGGATCGGCCGATCGAAGCCGAGCGAAACGTGGTCGAGCTCGACGATCGCCTCGCGCGATGCGCCGATGCGTTCCTGCAGCTCCTCGCCCTCCTGCAGCTCCTCCGCGAACCGCGCCCGCAGCTCATCCTCGGCGCGACGAAGACGCGGCTCGCTCTCGTCGGGGTCGGCGCGTCGTTCTTCGTGCACTTCCGGTGGCGCCGGAGCGCCCGTCACATCGCGGCGTGCGTCGCTCATCCGAACAGGAAGAGAAGAACCTGCGTGAGGAAATAGTCGATGACGAGAATCAGGACGCTCGCCACGACGACGGTGCGGGTGGTGGCGTTGCCGACGCCTTCCGTACCACCCTTCGTATTGATGCCGAAGCAGCAGCCGGTGATGGCAATGATGCCGCCGAACACGAACGGCTTCACGAGCCCCTGCACGAAGTCGCTCGGGATGTAATGCAGGATGAACCCACCGGATGCGATCTGGTCCCAGACGGTGCGCCAGTAGAGGCCCACGGGAATGCCGACGTACGCGGTCGCGATCACATTGCCCCCTCCGATGCCGACCGTGTCGCTGAGGATCGTCAACACCGGCATCATGACGAGCGCAGCGATCAGGCGTGGCGTGACGAGCTTCTTGATCGGGTCCACGCCGAGCGTGTTGAGCGCGTCGATCTGCTCCGTGACACGCATCGATCCGATCTGCGCCGCGATCCCTGAGCCCACGCGTCCCGCGACGAGGATGGCGGCGAGCACGGGCCCGAGCTCGCGGACCATCGACGCGGTGACGAGGCGGCCGATGTACATCGTGGCGCCGAATTGGGCCATCTGTACCGACGTCTGGAGCGCCAGCACCATGCCTGTGAAGAAGCCGGTGAGCAGCACGATGCCCAGCGACTGCACGCCGATGGCGTCCATCTGCTGGACCACATCGCCGAGGTAGAACGGGCGGGCGAAAATGAAGCGAATCGCCTTGGCGGCGAGTCCAAAGTACTCTTGGACCGCCAGCACTCGCATCTTCGCGCCAAGATTGATGCTCGAGAGTAGCCCTGCCAATCGCTGCCCGCGCGAGAGTGATCCCGATGCCCGGGAGATGTAAACCGATGTGCTGCAAGGGCAAGGGACGTGCCCGAGCCCGCTGTGCGTCAATCTAGTGAGGGTGCTCCGCGCGCCGTAGCTTAAGCGCCCATGCAACCCCGACTCGCGCGCGACCGCCTCTCGGCGCTCCTCGATGCAGCCGCAGGGCGACGAATCGCCGTGATCGGCGACGCGATGCTCGACGTCTACCTTCGCGGCGACGTGGAGCGAATCTCACCAGAGGCGCCCGTACCGGTGGTGCGCGTGCGGGAGAGACGGATGGCGCTGGGTGGCGCCGCGAACGTCGCTCAGAATGTGGTCGCACTCGGCGCACATTGCGAGCTGGTGTGCGTGGTGGGTGCGGACGGGAGCGCGGCGTCGCTGCGCACGATGCTGGTGGCGATCGGCGCGCCGGATGGGGCGATCGTCGAGACCGCGCGGCCGACGACGACGAAGACGCGAGTGTTGGCGCGCGCGCAGCAGGTGGTGCGCGTGGACGAGGAGGAGGACGGAGAGCTCGGCGCGGGCGATGTCGCGCGCGTGCTCGGGGCGGTTCGAAACGCGGTGCAGCGCGCGGACGCAGTGGTGCTCGAGGACTACAACAAGGGCGTCCTGGTCGCGGCGGTGATCGCGGAGGCGTTGGCATTGGCTGCTGCGCGCGGCATTCCCGTCGTCGTCGATCCGAAGTACAGGAATTTCTTTTCGTATGGC
>DATHJR010000312.1:0-3199 GCA_035286525.1 Gemmatimonadaceae bacterium
CGCATCCATCCGTTGCCGTGATGGGACTCTCGATGGGCGGCGCCCTGGGTATCATCCTCGCCGCCGACGAGCCGGACTTGCCTGCCCTCGCGCTGGTCGCGCCATACGTGAGCATGCCGCGGCGCGCACGCACGGTGGCCCGTTTGCACCGAGCATGGGAGCTCTTCACCCCCGTCTTCCGGAGCGGGGGGCAGCGATCGATACACGATCCGGTGGAGAGGGCGCGCAGCCTCGCCTACGGACTCGTGACGCCGGGCACGCTCTTCGAGCTTTCGCGCGTCGTTAGGCGCGTGCAGGTGTCCCTGCCGCGCATCAAGGCGCCGACGCTCGTCATCCATGGCGTGAACGACGAACGTGTCCCGCCAGACGCGGCAGCGCGGGAGTTCGACCGGCTTGGCGCGCCGGAGAAGCAGCTCGTCTGGGCCGAGCAAGGAGGGCACGTCCTGACTGTGGACGTCGGCCGCGAGCGCATCATCGAGCTGGTCGTCGGTTGGATCACCCGACATGCGCCATTGCGCGCCACGCGCGAGACACGCCAGGCCCCGCAAACCGACTGAGTAGGACAGGCGGCGGCGGTACGACGACGACGGCAACAGCACGCGGGCGGCCCACCTGAGTGGCCGCCCGCGTTGGGCGCTGATGCCTAGAAGCGCTCCTGGATGTTCTCGTACACGTTGCCGATCGTTTCCTTCACCGCCTCGGCTGCTCCACCTGCCTGGTGTATCACCGCGGCTCCGACGCGCTTCACGCGCGCGATCGGTGACTGGCGGCGACGCTTCGAGCCGCCGCTCTTCTTTGCGCTCGAGCTCTTCTTCGCCGAGCGCTTGCGGGCGCTGCTCTTCTTCGCGCCGCGCGCCGTCGGACGCTTTCTCCCGCTCTTCTTTGCACCGCGAGCCGACGGACGACGCGATGATTTTCTCGCACTCGATCGCTTGCTGCCCTTCTTCGCGGAACGCTTCGCGCCTGCGCGCTTCCCGCGTTTCGATTTGGCTCTCGTAGCCATGTCTGTGACCTCGTCAGAGGGTGGTGCCGGGCGCATCCGCAATTTTCGAGCACAAGCTCGCGTGCGGCTGCCCGACGGCCGCACATTGCATCAATCGCGCAGTCTCCGAGCGGAGACGACGCGAACAACGACTCACTATCAGTACACGAATCGCATAGCAACACGAACGAGACTCTCCGCCTCACGTGCCGCTCCGGAGGCGGAATTGACCTGCGTGTGCAGCAGTCGTGCGCGTGATGTGACGCACGCAGCCTGTGGGCAGACCAGTGCCGAGTCGGCTGACGCGACAGCTTCCGCCGAATACGCGCGCGCGAGAATGAGTTTTTCGCGTCCAAGCAGCCAGTAATGTTCGTAATCGTCGGCTTGCCGGCTGCCGCGAGTCTGTTCGATGATCGCGAGTCGCACCTTTTCCCCCTGCTGCGCCGCTTCGGTGAGCCTGGTCGTGGCCCGGTCAACGGCTTCGCGCGTGGTGAGCAGCCGCGCGCGCAGGGTTGAGAGCACGGTGTCCGTCGCAGCGAGACCAACCCAGACAACGGCAGAATCGGACATCTGCGCAGCGGCTCCGACGAGACGCTCCGTGCTGTCCGCCATCCGCTGCAGCGGCGTGCGCGTGTCACCCAGCATTACAGGCGGCGGCGCGGACGCCGTACACGCCAACGCCGCGACAACGATCACCGCGACGCCCACACGGGTCATGGTGTGGCTGATTCCCTGCATTGCTTCACCTCGGCAGTAAGTCAGGCCGTCGGAGCGCCGTGCCGGCGGTGCCCCCGAAAGTTTCCAAGCTCAACATGAGCCGCACGTGCCGGTGGCGCAACGTGCGCCACACGGTACCGGCCGATATATTCCGCGCGTTTCGCCACCTTCTCTGAGGACATCAATGCGTCCGACCGTCATTCTGCTCGCCGCCGCCTTCGCGGCCTGCGCGAAAAAGCAGGACACACCCTCCGATAGCGCCGCGGCGAGAGTCGCGGCGTCGCACGATGCCGACGTCGCCGCGCAGGGCAGCGGCGCGCCCGCCGGTTACTCGGTCGTCACCGACGACAGCACCGCGAAGGTGACGAGCATTCGGTACTTGGCGAGCAGCGGAAACTGGGACGTCACGACCGGTCCCGCGCACATCATCTTCGCTCCAAAGGACACGGCGAACGGTGCCTACACGGCGAGTGCCACGATCACGCAGCTCGAGGCGCCGCGTCATCCGGAAGCGTACGGCGTATTCGTCGGCGGGCGCGACCTCGACAAGCCATCGCGCACCTACACCTACTTCGTCGTTCGCGGGTCTGGTGAGTTCCTCGTCAAGACGCGCGATGGCGCGAAGACGAACGACGTTGTTTCCTGGTCGGCGAACAACGCGGTGCCAAAGGGTGACAGCACGGGAAAGGCGACCTACCGCCTGGCCGTCCGTGTGGCGACCGACTCGGTGCGCTTTCTCGTCAACGACAAGCAGGTCGCTGCCGTGAAAGCTGGCACCGTGCCGACCAACGGAGTTGCCGGGCTGCGCATCAACCACAATCTGCACGTCCTCAATTCACCCGTCTCGATTTCCAGGTAGCGGCTCGATCCGCCACGCGAGAGCGCGTCTCGCCGTGGCGAAGAAGCCAGAAATCGTCACTCGGGAACCCACGAGCCGCCCAGGCCTCCGCAGCACGCCTGGGCGGCTCGTCCATCGGCTCGTCCGTTAGGCGAAACGTGCCCCAGTGGATGGGAAGGAACGCCGTCCGGCTCTGCGGCCGTGCGTGCATGAGATCGGCGACCGAGGCGACGGCCTCCTCGGGGTTCATGTGGACAGGTCGCATGAACCAGCGCGGATCGTAGGCGCCAATCGGCACGAGCGCGAGATCGAACGGGCCATGCCGCCGAGCGATGTCGCCGAACTCCGGATGGTATCCCGTATCGCCGGCGTAGAAGACCCGCCAGCCGTCGGCGAAAATCGCAAAACCTCCCCAGAGGGTCGAATCGCGGTCGGTCGGCCCGCGCCCGCTGAAGTGCTGCGCCGGCGTGCACACTACTGCGGCCCCGCCGGCGCTTGTCTCCTGCCACCAATCGAGCTCGACGACCTGGCGGACGCCGAATTCCAGCAGCCGCGCCCCAACGCCTAACGTCGTGACCCACCGCGCCTCCGGATGCGCCGCCGCCAGCGCGCGTACAGTGCTCGCGTCGAGATGGTCGTAGTGGTCGTGCGACAGCACGATG
>DATHJR010000313.1:0-4788 GCA_035286525.1 Gemmatimonadaceae bacterium
ATCCGTCAGAGTCCGTTCGTTCCGTTGGTGATCGTATCATCAAACTGTTAGAGCCTGCAATCACTCACGACGCCGCGACCTACCAGATCTTCACCCGGTCCTCCGGCGCCAGATACATCTTGTCGCCCGGCTTCACGTTGAACGTCGTCTCGAACACGTCGTTGTTCACGAGGGGCACGAGAGCGCGGTAGTCGCCGGGGGAGTGCGGGTTCGTGAGCAGCTGCTGGCGCAGCGCATCGTCGCGAATTTTTCCCCGCCAGATCTGCGCGAAACCCATGAAGAAACGCTGGTCGCCGGTGAGTCCATCGATTACAGGCGCCTCCTTGCCGTTGAGCGAGATGCGATAGGCGCGATACGCTTGCGCGAGCCCGCTCAGATCGCCGATGTTCTCGCCCATCGTGAGCTTGCCGTTGATGTGCAGATCGTCGATCGGATTGATCGCGTCGTACTCCGCGCCGAGCTTCGTGGTGCGCTCCTGATAGGCCTTCGCGTCCGCGGCGGTCCACCAGTCGCGCAGATTGCCCTCGCCGTCCGACTTGCGCCCCTGATCGTCGAAGCCGTGGCCGATCTCGTGTCCGATCACGGCGCCGATCGATCCGTAGTTCACGGCGTCGTCCGCATTCACGTTGAAGAACGGCGGCTGCAGGATGCCAGCGGGGAAGGTGATATCGTTCGCGGAGGGGTTGTACTGCGCGTTCACCGTCGGCGCCGTCATCCCCCATCGGGTGTTGTCGACGGGCTTGCCCAGCCGGCCGGCCATGTCGGCGTACTCGAACTCGCGAGAGCGCACCTCGTTGCCGAACAGATCGTCGCGCTTGATCACGAGCGTCGAGTAGTCGCGGGGCTTGTCGGGTGCACCGATCTTCACCTTGAAGTGCGCGAGCTTGTCCTTCGCGTGCGCCTTCGTCTCGGGGCTCATCCACTCGAGGCTGTCGATCCCGACCTTGTACGCGTTGATGAGATTCTTCACCAGCGCGTCCATCCGCGCCTTGGCTTCCGGCTTGAAGTACTTCGCGATGTAGAGCGTTCCGGCGGCTTCACCTAGCGTGCCGTTGGTGCCATCCACCGCCTGCTTCCAGCGTACGGCGAGCTCCTGCTGTCCGTTCAGCGTCTTGCCGCGGAAGGCGAAGCGCGCCTGGACGAAGTCCGCCGGCAGCACGTCGGCGAAATCGTCGATGACGTGAAAGGTGAGATACTCGCGCCACGTGGCGAGCGGCGTGCTCGCGAAAATCGGATCGAGCGCCTTTACGTAATCCGGCTGGCGAACGACGACCTCCGTTGCCCTTTTCAAGTCGGCCTGGTCGAGGTAGCGCGTCCAGTTGTACGAGGGCGTGAGGGCCGCGAGCTCGGCCACCGTCATTTTGTTGTACGTCGCGTCGCGGTCGCGATTCCGCGCGCGCTCCCACTGCGGCGTCGCAAGCTGTGTTTCGAGCGCGACGATGCGGGTGGCCGCGCCCGCGGGATCCGGCTGCTTCGCGAGCGTCATCAGCCGCGTGATGTAGGCCGCATACGCCTCGCGCGTGGAGGCCATCTTCGGGTCCTGCTTGAGATAGTAGTCGCGGTCGGGCATGCCGAGCCCGGACTGCGTGAGCTGTACGATGTTCTCGGTAGAGTGCTTACCGTCGGCGCCGACGAATGCGCCGACCGGACCGTTCACGCCCAGTTGCGCGAAGTGCGCGAACACGGCGGGGAGCTGCGACTTGACCTTGAGATCCGAGATGGAGCGCAGCAGGGGCTGCAGGGGTGCGGAGCCGAGCTTGTCGACGCGCGCGGTGTCCATGTAGCTCGCGTACAAGTCTCCGACCTTTCGCTGCGGACTCCCGTTCGGCGCGTTCGTCTTGCTCGCGCTTTCGAAAAGCTCGTGCTCGGCGTTGCGGCTGTTCTCGCGAAGCTCCTGGAACGCGCCCCAGCTCGAGGCGTCCGCGGGGATTTTGGCGGTTTTCAGCCATCCCCCATTCACGTACCGGTAGAAATCATCCTGTGGGCGAATCGAGTGATCAAAGTTCGTCGTGTCGATTCCGCTGGTGAGCTGAGCGGAAGCCGGCAGCGCGATCGCGCTGGCGAGAATTGCGGCGACGACTAGCGAGTGGGCGAATCGGCGAATGTGCTGAGGCACGGCGTACCTGTGATGAACGGGGAGGTGTGCCCGGGCGGGGCGCGCTGGTTCCGGGGGCCGACGACAATGATGGTCCGCCAGGAATAATTACGGACTGGACCACAGGATCGCTGAAGCGTCCGTTCGACTCATCCCGCGTCGGCGTCGCGCGCGTCTCTTTCCACCGGAAGTGATCCGTCGCGAACTCTCTTCGACGGCGACCTCACCCTTCCCGATTCATCTTCCGTTCCTTCCCCGGCGTCGGCGACGGCATCCGTGAGGATGTCCGCGGGCCAGGCCGCTCGCGGCAACGTCAGCGCGAACGACGACCCTTCGCCCTCGACGCTCACCGCTGAGAGGTTGCCGCCCATCGCGCGTGCCAGATCCCTGCTGATTGCCAATCCCAAACCCGCGCCATCGCTCCTGCCGGTCAGGCCGCCATTCAGTTGCACGAACGGCTCGAAGATGGCGTCGAGCTTGTCCTCCGCGATGCCCATTCCCGTGTCCGACACCGTCACCGTCACGACCTCCGCTGTCTCCGCCGCATCGATGCGCAGGTGCCCCTCGACCTTCGTGAACTTGATCGCATTCGACAGGAGGTTCACGAGAATCTGCTTCACCTTTTCCCTGTCGCCTCTCGCGACGATCGAGACATCCCCGAAGACCCCGTCGAAGTGCAGCTGCTTCTGAGCGAACAACGGTTCCAGCATCGAGATGCAAGCGGCGAGAACTTCGGCCGCATTGAAGTCCGCAAGGTTGTACGCCACGTGCTCGTTTCCAACCTTCGTCAGGTTGAGCAGGTCATTGATCAGACCCAGCAGGTACCGCTGGCTAACACGAATGCGCGCCAGATCCGAGTGTTGGGCGGCCGTGACCGGTCCCCGGAGCTCCAGATCGATGAGGTCGACGTAGCCGCCGATGGCGTTGAGCGGCGTCCGCAGCTCGTGACTCATCATGCCGAGGAATGCGCTCTTGGCCTTGCTCGCGGATTCCGCTCGACCTCGCGATGCGACGGCCTCCCCGTGCAGGCGAGCGCGATCGAGGGCCACCGCGCTCCTGCTCGCGAGATCCTCCGCGAGCGCGATGTCCTCGGCAGTGACGCTTCCTCCGTGTGCATCGCCAACGAAGGTCAGCGCTCCGATCAGACGCTCGCGGATGAGGAGGGGAACGGTCAGCAGCGCACCTGCCCCGACCGCGCGCAGGGCGGCGAGCACCTCGGGATTGCGGACCGCACTCGCGAGAGCCGCTTCGGTGTAATCGACGACGATGGTGGCACCGCCGCTGCGAAGTGCCGCCGGCAATCCGAAACCGTCATCGAGCATGGGTTGCCAGCGGCCATCGAGAGAATCGAGCAAGGCCTGCATTTGCGAATCCGGATGGCTGATCGCCAGTCGATGCATCGTCTCGTCATCGTCCATCGTATCGACGATGCACCATGCACCCAACCGGGGCAGCGACATGCGCTTCATCGCGGAGAGCGTCAGGGCCTCGTCGAGAGAGTCGGTGAGGCGGCGGCCCTCCGCGGCGAGGAATGCCGCGCCGGTCCACGAGGCGTTCGCCGAAGCCGCGGCATCCTGATCCCGCATTGCGCTGAGCAGCAGTCGTTCGGCGACGCGCCGCTGCAAGCCGAGCTTTTGCTCATCCTGCGTCGCCACGCGGAGCTCGACGAGCAGCTGCTGCGTCATGCCGCTGCCGTCGACATCCGGCCAAACGGTGCAGCGCAAGGGGAGCACGCCGTCGCCCGCGGGCTCGAGCGCGCGATTTCGCGAGACAACTCCGCTCAGAAACGCGCGATCCATGAGCGCTATCAGCTCCTCGCGCTCGCTCGTCGCGAACAGGGCGCCGATTGGCTGTCCGGTCGCGAGCGTCCCATCCAGAGTGACCATCTTCCGGAACGCCGCGTTCGCGAACACGAGGGTGTGCTGCTCGCCATGCGTGACGGCGAATGCCGCCGGGAGATGCTCCATGAACCGGTCGAACGATCCCGCTGAAGCAAAAGTCACGTCGGGTGAGGAGCTCACCAGACTGCTCGGTGTGCGTATCATCAATGAGCTCCGTTGCGGCTAGCCGCGGACCTGGGCGATCGCGTGCAGTAGCTCTCGTCCGTTCTGCCGGGTGACGCGCAAATATCCGAGCAGCTCGAGTCGCGCGAGCGTCGCCGCGAGCGCGACCGGAGTGGCGCTGACGTTCTCTGCCAAATGCTCGTACGTGGCCTCGCCGAGCCGCACGAGCGTGTCGAGCGTGAGTGATTCGAGCTCGGTGAGACCCTCGTGCCCCTCTCGAACAAAGTTGGGCTGCAGAACCGGTATGCCGGTGAGAATACCCCGGTAGTTCCGAAGCGGGCCGCCCACGATGGCGCCTTGCGCAGTCACTTCATACGTGACGAAGTCATGACCGTGCTTGCTCCCTCGCATCTTGTGTATCGCCAACACTGTGCGGAGCACGCCATCGATCTCGACGAAGCGCTGAACGATGATGTCGTCCGTGATGAAGGAGACGCGTTCCGTCGTGAACGACGAGTCGGGATATCCGCCCGCGATCTCCGTCGTCATGAGAATCGTCACGCCCGTCGCGGTCAGCGCGCCGACGAGGCGATAGAGCGACTCCTGAAAATCCTCGCGAAAGGCCGGGGCGAGCGCGATCTGAAAACCGGAGAGCGAATCGATTACGACTCTCGTGGCGCCGATCGCATT
>DATHJR010000314.1:0-3145 GCA_035286525.1 Gemmatimonadaceae bacterium
TCTCATCGGCGTGGGTCGAGCTTGGCGAGGAAGAATGGGACGGGGAAAGGGCCGCGCGCGCGATCGCCGCGCGCCGCATCGACAATGCGGCATCCACTGCGCCACCGGCCGATCCGTTCTCGAGCAGCGCGCTGCGCGACGTGCAGGAGATCGTCCGCGAAGCGAGCCGCTGCTTCGACTGCACGGTACTTCCCGTGATTGCGGACGACTGCACGAAATGCGGCGCATGCATCAGCGGATGTCCGGAGCACGCGCTCGCGTTCTCGGTCGACGAGGTGCAAACGGTCGAGGTGGACAGCGCGAAGTGCACACGCTGCGGCGCATGCGTCGCGATGTGTCCGCCGGGAGCCATCGCGATGGCGCGCGCGATCTGGGAGGAGCGGCTGGTGTCCGGAGTGGCGACGCCGCCCGAGCGACGCGCTCCGTTGATTCGCCGTGCGCCCAGCTACACGCCGCCGGACATCGGCGGGCTGCCGGCGGTGCGGATCTAGCTGCGGATTTGGCTTACGGTTGCGCCGCCTCGCCTGAGGCGCCCGATCAACGCTTCGGTCGCACGCACGTGCAGCACGAGCACCGAATCCTCGCTGCGCTGGTCGATCACTTCGCCCTCGCGATGCAGCTCCGCGAGCAACCGTCCGTCGCCCGCGGGGATTCGAATTTCCGACACGGGCCGCATCGTCCGCACGCGCGCGACCAGCGCGCGCAATAGCGGCTCCAGCCCATCTTCGGCCAGCGCCGACACGAAGATCGAATCCGGATACTTGTCGCGCACCTGCTCCTGCAGCGAGAGCAGAGCGTCATTGTCCAGCCGATCGATCTTGTTGAAGACGTGCAATACGGGCTTGTCGGTGACACCGAGCTCCGCGAGTACGCCGTCGACGACGCGCACCTGATCTTCCCACGTCGAGCGGCTCGCGTCGATCACGTGCAGCAGCAGGTCGGCCTCGTTCACCTCCTCGAGCGTCGCGCGGAACGACGCCACGAGATGGTGCGGCAACTTCCGGATGAAGCCTACGGTATCCGTCACGAGCGCCTTCTGATGCTCCCCCAGCCTCACCTCGCGCGTGAGCGGATCGAGCGTTGCGAACAGGCGATCCTCGACGAATACCTGCGAGTCGCCCGCGAGCGTCCGCAACACGGAAGACTTCCCGGCATTCGTGTAACCGACCAGTGACACGCGAAACTCTCCCTTTCGCGACTGCCGTTGTACGACACGCGCGCGCGTCACATCTACGAGCCGCTCCTTCAGCAGCTTGATGCGATTGTTGATCAGCCGTCGATCGGTCTCGAGCTGCGTTTCGCCAGGCCCGCGCATGCCGATGCCGCCGCGGAACTTCTCGAGGTGCGTCCACATGCGAGTGAGTCGCGGCAGCGTATACTCGAGCTGCGCGAGCTCGACCTGCATCTTGGCCTCGCTCGTGCGCGCTCGCGTGGCGAAGATGTCGAGAATGAGCTCCGCACGATCGACGACGCGTGTGTTGAGCGCCGTCTCGACGTTGCGTCCCTGCGCAGGCGAGAGCTCGTCGTCGAAGATGATGACGGTCGCCTCCTTCGCCTCGATCGCCACGCGCAGCTCCTCGATCTTCCCCTTGCCGAGGTAGGTGCCCGGGTGCGGGCGGTCGAGCATCTGTGTGACCTCGCCGACCACGGTCGCGCCAGCGGTATCCGCAAGCTCGGCCAGCTCCTCGAGATGCTCGTTGAGCAGGTGTCTCGCCCCCGCCGACTTGATTGGTGCGCCGACGAGTATCGCACGCTCGACGGGCGGATGAAGATCGATGGAGTTTCTTGAGATGATGCTACCCGTGTCCGTGTTCGAATCTCAGCGGAGCGCGCCGAGCGAGTTGAAATTCCCCGTGCGGTCGTACTGGATCGTGAAGTCGCCCACGCCGGACCCCACGGTCAGATCGCCGAGAACGCGGTACGGAATGGTCCCGGTATTCATCAGCTCGCGGCCGGCGGCACCGAGACCGTTCCAGTTGAAATGAATGGGCAGCACGACATCGGTCGAGTCGTTGCTCTGGACGGTGAAGTGCTTGTCCAGCGCGCCGGCGCCCACGTCGAGGGAGTCCACCATCACCTTGTACGTAATGCGTGTCGCGTCGAGGCGATAGCCGTTCGGATTGTACACGCTCAGAATGACGTCGAGGGTTCCGCCCGTGAGTCCCACGCCGCCCACTTGTACGTTCTTGAAGGTGACGACCGGATCCCTGAAGTTGCCCCTGCCAAGTCCCGCGCACGACGCGCTCACGAGCGCGACGGCGAATATCAGTGCTGCCTTGAGCCGCATACCGTCTCCGAATGTGGGTTCATGCGCCCGACGATGACTCATCGTTGGCCGACTTGTTCTTGAGCTCGGCCCACCACGCGAGCCGCTTGCTGATTTCCTTCTCGAAGCCGAAGCGTCCCGGCTCGTAGAGCACCGTCCCGCGCAGCTTGTCCGGAAGATACTCCTGCGGAATGTACGCGTCCTCCGCGTCGTGCGCGTACTGGTACCCTTTATGATACCCCAGTTCCTTCATCAGCGCGGTCGGCGCGTTTCGAATGTGCATCGGCACGCCCTCGGCCGGCGTGTCTCGCGCGGCGGCGAGTGCCGCCGAGAGCGCGGTCTTCGCGCTGTTCGACTTGGGAGCGGTCGCGAGGTAGATCGTCATCTCGGCCAGCGGTAGATAGCCCTCGGGTGCGCCGAGCATGTGCCACGCATCGCGAGCCGCGACCGCGAGCTGCAGCGCGTTTGGATCCGCCAGTCCCACGTCTTCGGCAGCCATCGCGATCGCCCGCCGGAAAATCGTCATGGGGTCCTCGCCTCCCTCGATCATGCGCGCCATCCAGTACAGCGCCCCCTGTGGGTCCGATCCGCGCAGCGACTTGTGGTACGCCGAGAGAAGGTTGAAGTGCTCCTCACCCGACTTGTCGTGGCGGGCGAAGCGGAGTTGGAGCGCATCACGGGCGATCGGCGCGGTGATGTGGCCCTTCACGCCCACGTGCGTTGCAGCCGCCTCGAGCACCGTGAGCGCGCGGCGCGCGTCGCCGTCGGCCTCCGTGGCGATCATCGCGAGCGCATCCTCGTCCACCACGAGCTCCTGTTCGCCAAGGCCGCGCTTGCGATCGTGCAACGCGGTGCGCAGAACCGTCGTCACATCGTCGG
>DATHJR010000315.1:0-2110 GCA_035286525.1 Gemmatimonadaceae bacterium
AGCTGCGTGCCAGTGGCATCGAGAATGACGACGTGCGAGAGGTCGGGCGATGCCTTCGTACGGCTCGAGATCACGATCGGCACGATGATGACGATGCCGAAGAACACCGGTGCGAGCACGGTGCTGATCAGGTACCACTTCGAGCGAAGGCGCTCGAGGTATTCGCGCTTGACGATCGCCCAGAGCTTACCCATGTCCGGTCATCCCCTCCTCGATTCCCGTCGCGCCCACCGTGTCGAGGAAGATGCGGTGCAGCGATGGCTGCACGAGCTCGAAACGCTCGACTGTGGCGCCGGCGTCGATGAGCCTGTGGAGAAGGAGCTGCGCATTCGCATTGAGGGCGAGCTCGATCTCGACGGTGTTGTTGGAATCGTCGAGACGTTTTATCAGCGAGCGGTCGGCAAAGATGTCGGTGACGGCGCTCGATCGGTCGCCGCCGAGGGCGATAGCGACGTAGCCGCCGCCGTGCTCGGCCTTGAGATCGGCGATCGCGCCGTCGAGCACCTTGTCGCCGTGCGCGATGATGCAGATCGCGTCGCAGAGGCGCTCGGCGTTCTCCATCAGGTGCGTGCTGAAGATGACCGTGCGCCCCTCGCGCCGGAGATCGACGACGGTGTCCTTGAGCGCCTGGGCGTTCATCGGATCGAGGCCGCTGAACGGCTCGTCGAGGATGACGAGATCGGGCTCGTGGAGGAGGGCGCCGATGAACTGAACCTTCTGCTGCATGCCGCGCGAGAGCTCCTCGACGCGCGAATTTCCCCAGTCCTTGTCGCCGCCGGTGAGCGAGAGGCGGGCAAGCCACTTGTCGATGCGTTTCTCGGCGTCGCGGGCGCTCACGCCTTTGAGCTCGGCGAGGAATTTCAGCACGCGCCGCACCTGCATTTTCTTGTAGAGTCCGCGCTCCTCGGGAAGATAGCCGATGCGATTGCCCGCGCGCCCGCGAATGCTCGACTGTCCGAAGATCGTGATCGTGCCCGAGTCGGGCTCGATGATGTCGAGGATCATGCGGATCGTGGTCGTCTTGCCGGCGCCGTTGGGGCCGAGCAGGCCATAGACGGATCCGCGGGGAACCTGGAGCGAGAGATTCTTTACTGCGACGTGTCCCGAGAAGGACTTGCGGACCTGATCGATGACGAGCGCTGGCTCGGCCAAGGGGAGAAACTCCGTGGGGAAGAGAAATGCGGTGCACGTACGATGGCGAGTGCGCGCGATTTCTGCGAGGCTTGCGGGAGAGATGATGGCGACTAGTTTGGCTCCATGCGAAAGGCGCACCGCGCGGCCAGCGTGATCGCCGCGATTTGCGGCTCGCTATTCCTGCTGTTTCTGGTGGCGCCCATCGTGCGGTTGGTCGGGGCCGGTGGCGCGGATGGGCTGCGTCATTTATTTACGGATGCCGAGCTACGGTCGGCGCTCGAGCTCACGGCACTCACTGCCACCTCGGCCACCGCGCTCGCGATTCTTGGTGGAACGCCACTCGCGTACCTGCTGGAGCGGCGACAGTTTCGCGGCCGCTCGCTTCTGGCGGCGGTGATCGACCTCCCGCTGCTCATTCCACATCCCGTGGCGGGCATCGCGTTGCTCCTGGTGCTCGGACGGCGATCGCTGGTGGGCGGAACGCTGCTCGATCTCGGCATTCGCGTGGTGGGCTCACCGGTCGGGATCGTGTGCGCGATGCTCTTCGTGAGTGCGCCGCTGTACGTGAGTGCGACGCGCGAGGCATTTGCGCGGGTAGACGTGCGGTACGAGGCCGTGGCGCGATCGCTCGGCGACCCCGCGTGGCGGGTCTTTCGTCGCGTGACGCTGCCGCTGTCGGCGCGCGGTCTCATTGCGGCGGGAGTCGTGGTGTGGGCGCGCGCGGTGAGTGAATTCGGCGCGATCGTCATCCTGACGTACAATCCCAAGGTCGCGAGCGTGTTGAGCTACGACCGGTTCACGAGCTATGGCCTGGATGAGGCGCTGCCGGTGGCGGCGGTGCTCGCGATTCTTGCGTTCGTGCCGCTGTTCCTGCTGCGCACGTTGCGGGCGTCGCGTGGTGCGGCGGCGTTCGTTCAGTGATCGAGGCGGAGGCGCTGGGGGCGCGCGTGGGTGAGTTCGAGCTGCGCGATGTGAG
>DATHJR010000316.1:0-3997 GCA_035286525.1 Gemmatimonadaceae bacterium
CGCTCGCGCCCTGGGATTTTGCAGCGGGCGTGCTCCTTGTGCGCGAAGCCGGCGGCGTGGTGACGACGGTGAGCGGCCGCGAGGTACCGCTCACGCACAGCTCTCTTCTCGCGGGCAATCCGGCCATGCACCGGTGGCTCGCACGCACTCTGGCCGACGCCACTCCGGCGGGCGCCACACTCTGACCCTCGTGCCATGACGCTCGTCGAATGCGTTCCGAATTTCAGCGAAGGCCGCCGCCCGGAGATCATCCAGAAGATCCGTGACGCGATCGCCGCCGTCAGCGGGGTAGTCGTGCTCGACGTGTCATCCGACGAGTCGCACAATCGCACCGTCATCACTTTCGTCGCGCCGGTGGAGCGCGCGGTGGACGCCGCCTTCGCGGGCATCGCGACCGCACGCGACAGCATCGATCTCACGAGGCACAGCGGCGCGCATCCTCGCATGGGCGCGACGGATGTCGTGCCGTTCATACCGCTCGAGGGCACGACGATGGAGCAGTGCGTCGCCCTTGCGCGCACGCTCGGCGAGCGCGTCGGCACGGAGCTCGGCATTCCCGTGTTCCTCTACGAGCGCGCGGCGACGAGCTCCGTGCGCGAGAATCTCGCGGACATTCGCCGCGGCGAGTTCGAGAAGATCCGCGACGAGATCGGATCGTCACCGGTGCGCACGCCGGACTTCGGCCCCGCGAAGTCGCACCCGACCGCCGGCACGATCGCGATCGGCGCGCGCCCGTTTCTCGTCGCCTACAATGTGTATCTCGGCGATGCGTCGAACGTCGGCGTGGCGAAGGAGGTCGCCAAGGCCGTCCGCGGATCGTCGGGCGGCCTCAGGAACGTGAAGGCGATGGGGCTCGAGGTGGACGGACAGGCGCAGGTGTCGATGAATCTCGTCGACATCGAGAAGACGCCGATGTTCCGCGCGTACGACATGGTGAAGATGGAGGCCGCCGCGCACGGTGTGGCGCCCACGTGGACGGAGCTCGTGGGCCTCGTGCCCGAGCGTGCGATCATCGACGCGGCCGCGCGGTATCTGCAGCTGCGCAACTTCTCGACCGAACAGTTGCTCGAGAACAAGGTGCGCGCGGCGGCGAGCGACGGCATCAGCCTCAGCGGCTTCCGCGCCGCCCTCGCCTCATCGAACCCGGCGCCCGGCGGCGGGAGCGCGTCCGCGCACGCGGGCTCGATCGCGGCGGCGCTCGTGCAGATGGTGGCCGGGTTGACCGTGGGGCGAAAGAAGTACGCGGAGGTCGAGGTGGTGTTCAAGGACATCGCGCTGCAGGCCGCTTCGCTCGGTCAGCGGCTCGCGGAGCTGGTCGATCTCGACGCGCAGGCGTACGAGGCGGTGTCGACGGCCTACAAGCTCCCGAAATCGACACCCGAGCAGGAGGCGATGCGCAAGGCGGCGATCACCGCCTCGCTCATCGGCGCGAGCGAGGTTCCGCTCGAGACGGCGCGCGCGTGCGCGGTGGTCGCGTCGCTCGCGGAGATCGCCGCGATGCAGGGCAACTCGAACGCGCGTGCGGACGCCGGCGTGGCGGCGTTGATGGCGGAGGCAGGATGTCGCGGCGCGGCGTTCAACGTGAAGGTGAACGTGGACGCACTCGACGACTCGGCCGCGGCGCACGGACTGCTCGAGGCGGCGGAGACGTTCGTGAGCGCCGCGAGTGACGCGGCGAAGCGCACGGCTGCGCTGGTGCTGCGGGGGTAGGCGCCCCGCCAGGCACTCCCCGATCACCCACTGAGCTGATTTCGCGCACGATCCCGCCTACTGAGTAATCACTCTCGCGGAGATCGATCGAGCGCGGGGCCACAGAGGCTCCACCGTCGCCATCGCTCGCCCTTCGGAGACCGCTCAGGAGATCAAGCATGGTAGACATTCTCTTCTCGCTTCGATCCGCAGGCGTCTACGGGTTGACGCTCGGTTTGATGGTGCTCGGAATCAACGAATTCCACCCGCTCACGCCGCGAGGGAAGGATCTGGAGGCGCTTCGCCAGGCCGTCGCGGGATTCCACGACTTGAGCGCCGCGCAGGCGTCCGGCTACACCACGGCCGTGGGAGATCCGACCGACGGACACACCTGTCTCTCGAATTCGGCCGGCGGAATGGGCGTGCACTATCTCAAGAAAACGCTCGTGGATGACACCGTCATCGTCACGCAGCCAGAAATCATGATCTACGAGCCACAGAAGGACGGCTCAATGAAATTCGTCGGAGTCGAGTACATCATCCCGTACAGCATTCGTGGCGCGGATCAACCCCCACCTGTTCTGTTCGGCCAAGCGTTCATGAAGATCGACCACTTTCAGCTGTGGGGGCTGCACGCGTGGGTTGGCAGGGAGAATTCGAGCGGAACCTTCGCGATGTGGAACCCCGACGTATCGTGCCAATTCGCGCACTCGTGAGCGGAGCGATGATCGATGCCGCGCGAGCGTGCGTGGCATCGATCGCACCTGGCGACGGTGCGATATGATCCCCTTCTCCGGGCACCCTCGAAGTGCCCATTGCCTCTCACCCCGATCGAGGACTCGCATGCCTACGTATGTGATCGAGCGTGAATTTCCGGATGCAGGAAAGCTCACCGCTGCCCAGCTGCAGGAAATTTCGAAGAAATCGTGCTCCGTGCTGGCGAAGATAGGACCTGGCATCCATTGGGTGCAGAGCTACGTCACCGACGACAAGATCTATTGCATCTACATCGCGCAGAGCGAGGCGATGGTTCGCGAGCATGCGTCGCTCGGCGGCTTTCCGGCGGACAGGGTGTCGACGGTGCACGATATCATTGACCCCGCCACGGCGAAAGCGGTGGCGTAGTGTGATCGAGCTGGTGAAAGGCGAGGATCGATGTCACGAGGATGGGCCGGGCATCGATCCCGCACATTCGTACGAAGCCGGAACCGTCGCCAGTCATTCACGCGCGCGCGAGCAGCCGAAGGCGCCGCACATCTACTCCATCCCAGAGTCGCTCGCGCATAGCTTGGGTCTCCGCCAGTGCGGTCGCTCCGTCGCGGCAAAGCTCGAATAGGCGGCGCGAGCCACCCTCGTCCGCGACACGTCGCGACGCGATGAGCCCCTTCGCCTCGAGCCGGTCGAGCGTCGCGTAAACCGCGCCGATCGCCAGATCGCGACCCGTTACACGCTCGATCTCGCGACGCACCTCCATTCCGAACGCCTCCCCGCGCGTGCGGTGTACGGCGAGCAGAATCTGCTCCTCGAGCACCCCGAGCGGAACGAATTCGTGCGCGCTCATTGTTCGCGAAGCACGAGTGCTGGATCCACCGTTCCCGCGCGGCGGCCCGGAACGAATGCCGCGGCGGCTCCGATCACCACCAGCAACACGCTGGCCGCCCCGAATGCCATAGGATCCACACCGCTCACACCGAAGAGGAAGAACGCGAGCAGCCGCGTGACCGCCGCCGCGCTCAGCGCGCCGATCGCGATCCCGAGAATCGCGAGGGTCACGCCCTGACGAATGATGTGCGTCACGACTCGCGATGCCGGGAATCCCAGCGCGACGCGGATCGCCCAGTCGCGCTGCCGACGCGACGCAAAGTGCGAAATCACGCCGTAAATCCCGACGCCGCCGAAGACGAGCGCGAGCGCCGACAACAGCGCGAGCAGCGACATGACCTGCCTTGCCGGACCTACCGCGTCGTCGAGCACGCGTTGCATCGTCGTCGTTCCCTGCACCGAATACCTCGGCGCCACTCGCTCGACAGTGCTTCGCGCGCGCTCGAGAATCGACTCGGCATCTGCGGGGCGCCACGTACGAATCACGATCGACGCGCTCGCATCCAGCGAGGGCGCCTGATGGCCGAGATAGTACCGTGTCGGGGCCGCCTCGCTCTTCAGCTCTCCCTCGGCGACGTTCGCCACGACGCCAATCACGCGTTGCGGCAATTCGAAGCCGCCACCCATGCGCCTGCCAAGCGGATTCGCACTTGGGAAATACCTCGCGGCAAGCGCCTCGTTGATCACGACGGGAATCTCCGTCGAA
>DATHJR010000317.1:0-8494 GCA_035286525.1 Gemmatimonadaceae bacterium
TATTTCCTCGGCAAGTACTACGAGCATACCGGCGACACCGTGAGTGCGATGAAGTACTATCATTCGTTGGCGGACAGGCCCGACTTCGTTGATGAAGGAGCAAAGATCGACGCGAGCCTCCTCCTGGGTCGCTACTACGTCAGGAAAGGAGATGCAAAGACAGGAAGAGAATACATTTGGAAGTCGGCCTTAGGCGCATCGGACGCGCATTGGGGATCGGGCTACCTCACGGATATGCTCGCCGAGCTCAATCGAATTCGGAATTGAGAACGGCAATTGGCCCGGGCGCCCACGGCGGACGTGGCCATCACTGCGACCTATGAATTCATTCGATTGAATAAATTGTTCATGCGGGTATCGCGCCTTGCGGAGCGCCGATATTTTATCCCGTCATGAACGAGGACTGTGCGTGACAGCCCCCATGCTCGGCCCCGACGATCCCCGCTATCTCGCCGTCGTCGACAAGCGGTTCAACAAACGCTTCCGCGCATCCCCCGACTATGTCCGCCTCGTCTCGTCGACCGAAGAGGTGGTATCCGCGGTCCAGGATGCCGTCACGGAAAACCGCCGCCTCGTCGTCACAAGCGGTGGCCACTGCCTCGAAGGATTCGTCTCCGATCCCGACGTGCGCGTGATCATCGACATCTCGCCCATGAAGCGCGTGTACTACGACGCCGAGATGCGCGCGGTCGCCGTCGAGGCCGGCGCCACCGTGGGCGAGACGTGCCGCGCGCTCTTCGACGCGTGGGGCACCGTCATCCCGCTCGGCGAGTATCCCGCGATTGGCGTGGGCGGACACGTGGTTGGTGGCGCCTTCGGCTTCCTCTGCCGCCAGCTCGGTCTCGCCGCCGACTATCTGTTCGGTGTCGAGGTCGTCACCGTGAACGGCGACGGTCGCGCGACCGTAGTCGTTGCCACCTGCGAGCCCGCCGATCCGAATCGCGAGTTCTGGTGGGCGCACACCGGCGGCGGCGGTGGCAACTTCGGCATCGTCACGCGGTACTGGTTCCGAACGCCCCGCGCCCCCGGAAGCGATCCCGCCAGGCTCCTGCCGCGCGCGCCCGAGTCCATCACGACCTTCAAAGCAGAGTGGAACTGGAGCGACATCGATGAACCGTCCTTCCTCAGGCTCCTCAGAAATCACGGAACATGGTGCGAGAAAAACGTCGGCGCCGATTTCCCCAACGCATCACTCTTCGCCCTGCTCGAAGCGCATCGGAAGCAGTTCGGCAAGATCGTCGTCCGCGGAGTGAGTACCGCCGGCCCCGACGCCGATCGCCAGTGGAACGACCATCTATCGGCGTTGAGCGATGGAGTGAAGGGGCCGAGTGGCCACGAGGTCGCGCGGATGTCCTGGCTCGAGTTCGCGCTGAATCCGTTGCCCGACTTGTTCGCCGGGCCACCGGGCGGAGTCAGCGCCAAGGTGAAGGACGCGCTGCTCAGGAAGCGGCTATCGGATCGCCAGATCCGCGTGACGTACGATTACCTCACGCGCACGGACTACGACGTCATGGGCGGGATGCTAGGATTCGCTACCTACGGCGGTCGGATCAACACCGTCGCACCCGATGCGACCGCATCCGCGCAGCGCGATGCGATTCTCGACATCGCGTGCAACGTGGGCTGGCTCGATCCGAATGAGGAGGCGAAGAATCTGAACTGGGTGCGCGCATTCTATCGTGACCTCTTCGCGGACACCGGTGGCGTTCCGGCTCCGGGCGACGCGTACGACGGCGCATTCATCAACCATCCCGACGCCGACCTCGCGGACCCGGCGCTCAACTTATCGGGAGTGCCGTGGTACACGCTCTACTACAAGAACAACTACCCTCGCCTGCAGCGGATCAAGGCGCAGTACGACCCGCGCGATGTGTTCCGGCATCCGCTGTCGATTCGCGCCGCTGTCCTCAATCGCTCGTCATGATGAACAGCGGCGCTCCGTCGAACTCGTAGATCGGCCGCAGGCGGGCCGTGTTGTAGTACTTCTTGACGTCGACGATTTTCTTCTCCGACGTCACGCTCGTGATCGGAACGCTGTCGTAAAAGCCCTTGTGGACACTCACGAGACGGCCGAATTCTTTTTTCAGGATCAGGTCGAGCGCGAGATTCCCGAACGCCATCGGCACGATGGAGTCGAGTGCATCCGGATCGCCCGAACGAACGAGATAGCCAAGCCGCTGGCTGACGACGTCGATCCGGCGGCCGTTGTTGTACCTGGGTGAATACTCCTTGAGCGCCGCTGCAACCTTGTCTCCGATACCGCCGAGCTTGCGGTGTCCGAACATGTCGGTCTCTTCGCTCTCGAAGCTCATTCCTTCCTGCGTCTTCAGAGTCGCTCCCTCCGACACGAGTGCCACCGAGTATTTGCTGGGATTCCTGTTGTGGTCGTAGGTCATCAGCTCGGTCAGCTGCTCGACGTCGGCCGGATACTCGGGTATGAGGCAGCGGTCGGCCGCGCCCGCCATCGTGGGCAGGAGCGCTGTGAAGCCGGCGTACCTGCCGAAGACCTCGATGACGAGAAAGCGCTCGTGCGAGCCGGCGGAGGTGCGCAAACGATGCGTGAGCTCGATCGTACGCGTGACGCACGTACTGAAGCCGATGCAGTAATCGGTGCCGTAGACGTCGTTGTCCATCGTCTTCGGGATGCCAACGACGTGCACCCCTTCGTCGTGGAGGCGCTTTCCGTAGCTGAGCGTGTCGTCCCCGCCAATCGGAATCAGTACGTCGACTCCGAGGTGCTCGAGGTTCCGGAGCACGTCCTTCGTGACGTCGTTGATCGGCTCGTCGTAGCCGGTGAGGTGCGCCGGCACGCGCGCGCGTGGCAGGTGGCTCGGCCGCGTTCGAGACGTGTGGAGGAAAGTGCCGCCGGTGCGGCCGGCCCGATTCACGATGGCCTCGGACAGCTCCCGCGCGTTTTCGGAGTTGTCGGACCCCTCGTCACGGCTGTAGTCGACGAGTCCCGCCCAACCGCGTCGAATGCCGATGACACGATAGCCTTCGCGCAGCGCGCGAATCGTGATCGCCCTGATCGCGGGATTGAGTCCGGGGACGTCTCCGCCACCGGTGAGAATCGCAATCGTCGGCTGATTTTTCGCCATGCGCCTAAATCTATCGCGAAGAAGTGACGTTCATCAGATGACAGCCAGGTACAACGTCCCACATCTGCAGCGGGCTTATGCGCAGATGGCGAGCTGGTCAAATTCTCGAGCCCGCTTCGCGTTGCGGGCTCACTTTCCGAGGCGCCCCGGCCGGCGTAGGTTGGACAATCGCCTCTCTCCGGCAACGCTTTTCACCTCTCACACGGAGCGCCGTATGGCCGTCGCCAAGGTAACCGAGATTCACAGCTCCTCGACCAAGAGCTTCGATGACGCCATGCGCACCGGCATCGCCCGAGCCGAGAAGACACTTCGGAATCTGACCGGCGCATGGATCAAGAGCGAAAAAATAGTGATCGAAAAGGGTAAGATCACCGAGTATCGCGTCCTGATGAAAGTCACGTTCGTATTGAACGAGTAGGACGGCGGCGCCGCCTACACAGCGGCCCAACCACGCGTCTTCGCCTCGCACATCGCAGGGCGCGCGTGCGGCGGTTCCCCACGTAAGGACGAGATGTCATCCAATCCATCCGCACCCGAGCATCATCTCCCAATCACGGTGCTCGGCGCGCCGCTCGCGCTCTGCCGCCTCGCAGCGACGGAGCCCATTCCCGAGTGGACGACGCTGGCGCGCACGTTCCTCACGATCTCTCGCACGCCCTCGGAGCTCTCCATCGTCGCCGACGAAGCCGCGCTCCCCGCGCATGTCAGCGCCGAGCGCGGCTACCGTGCGCTCCGCGTCGACGGACCATTGCCATTGGGATTGATCGGAATTTTCGCCGCCATCGCGGGTCCATTGGCGGCCGCCGCGGTGCCGATCTTTCCGATCGCCACGTACGACACGGATTACGTACTGCTCCACGAGGATGCACTCCCCAAGGCGATAGCCGTGCTCGATGGCGCCGGACATCGAGTCGTGTTCGAGTGACTCCCATGACGCTGAGAGTTTGTGTGGCAGGCGCGACCGGTTGGGCAGGCTCCGAGCTCGCACGCTCGATCGCAGCGGCGCCGGACCTCGAGCTCGTGAGCGCGATCGGGCGCACGCACGCCGGCCGCGTTCTCGGCGACGTGCTGAGCGAACCGCGCCTCACCGCGCGCATCTACGCCTCGGCCAGCGAGGCGCTCGGCAATCCGTGCGATGTGTTCGTCGAGTACACCAGGCCGGAGAGTGCGAAGTCCAACATCATGACCGCGCTGAAGCACGATGCGCACGTCGTCGTCGGCACCTCCGGTCTCACGGAGAGCGATTTCGCGGAGATCGACGCGCTCGCCCGCATACATGAGCGTGGGGTGCTCGCCTGCGGCAACTTTGCGCTCACCGTCGTCCTGCTGCAGAAGTTCGCCGAGATCGCCGCACGGCTCATCCCGCAATGGGAGATCATCGACTACGCGAGCGACGACAAACGCGACGCGCCGAGCGGTACCGCGCGCGAGCTCGCGTATCGTCTGTCGAAGGTGCGCTCTCCGGAGCTGACGCTTCCGATCGAGATGACGGACGGTCCTCGCGAGACCCGTGGCGCCACGGTTTCGGGATCTCAGGTGCACTCCATCCGTCTACCGAGCTACGTTATCAGCGCCGAGATCATTTTCGGTATGCCCGACCAAAGGCTGCTGATCCGTCACGATTCGGGGAACAGTGCACGTCCGTACGCCGACGGAGCGCTGGTCGCCATTCGGAAGGTCTCCGCGCTCGTTGGGCTGCATCGCGGACTGGACTCCGTGCTCGATCTCTGATTGGCTTCGGAGAGAGCGTGAACAATTGAGGACGCGGAATAAAAGGATCAAACGGACACAATCGGACAAACTCCTGGGCAGCTATCCGTCGGTGTCCGCTTGTGTCCGTTTTTTTCGTAGTTCACAATGTTAGTCGTATCTTGCGGACTACCCTGATGCATTGATATCGGGAACACCACTAGTCCAGCACGGCTTCGAGGTCACCGACAATGGCTCGCTGGGACTTTGCCTTCCCGCTGGAACGCCAGCGCGGCGTTCCGCTCTTCCAGCAGATCGCCCGCGCGATCGAAGCTGACATTCGGCGCGGCCGGCTCCGCCCGGGCGATCCCCTGCCCGGCACTCGCACTCTCGCTCACGCACTCGGCGTGCAGCGGCTGACGGTCGTCTCCGCGTTCGATGATCTGGTGGCGGAGGGATGGCTGGTGAGTCACCGCGCGCGAGGGACGTTCGTGAGTGCGGACCTCCCCGATCCGAAGCCGCGCAGGTTCGCGCCGCAGCGAGCATCGCCCGGCATGGCTCCGCGCGTTGCCTACGAGCTTCTCGCTGCACCCACGGCCGAGCGTCCGCACGAAGTTCCGCGTGGCAGTCTCCTCTTCGCTCCGGCCCGCGCCGACGTGCGGCTCGCGCCCGGCGATCTGATCGGTCGCGCGTATCGACGCGCAATCGGGAAGCGCGGCGGCGCGCTCCTGTCGTATGCTAATCCCGAAGGGCATCCCCGGCTTCGCGACGCGCTCGCAACGATGCTCGCGAGCACGCGTGGTCTCGCGGCGACATCGGCCAACGTATGCATTACTCGCGGCAGCCAGATGGCGCTCGCACTGCTTGCACGCGCGCTGATCCGGCCGGGCGACGTCGTGGCCGTGGAGCAGCTCGGATACGGCCCAGCGTGGGAGGCCTTTCGCCAGGCCGGCGCGAAGATCGTCGGCGTGCCTGTTGACCACGACGGTTTACGAATAGACGCCCTCGAGCGCGTCATCGCCGATCATCACGTGCGCGCGATCTACGTCACTCCCCACCACCAATTCCCCACCACCGTCACCCTGTCGGCTGGCCGGCGTCTTCGGCTCCTCGAGCTCGCGCGAGCGAATCGCATCGCGATCGTCGAGGATGACTACGACTACGACTTCCATTACGATGGCCGGCCCGTGCTTCCCCTCGCGAGCGTGGATCCCGGCGGCGTGGTCGCGTACATCGGCACGCTTTCGAAGGTGCTCGCGCCCGCGCTCCGCATCGGATATGTCGTCGCGCCCACGCCGCTCATCGAACGACTGGCGGCGCACCGCTCGTACATCGATACGCAGGGCGATCAGGTGCTCGAGTACGCCATCGCCGAGTTGCTCGAGGAGGGTACGATCCAGCGGCACATCCGGCGCGTGCGAAGGGAGTACAGGGAGCGACGCGACACTCTCGTCGGCGCGTTGCGCGACCAGCTCGGCGATCAGATCACCTTCGACGTTCCCGCCGGCGGCATCGCGCTCTGGGTGAAGGCAAGAAAGGGGCTCGATGTCGACGCGTGGGCGCGCGCCGCGCGAGACAAGGGCGCGGTCATCGTGACGGCCGCCGCGTACACACTCGACGGACGGCCGCAGCCATTCGTCCGTCTCGGCTTCGCCTCGCTGAATGGCAAGGAGCTCCAGGAAGGGGTTCGCCGGATGGCCGCGGCGCTTCCTCGTGCACGCGTTACCGCTTCGCGCGCGTGAAGGTCTGGATCAGGTTCGACTCCCACGATTTTCCGCTGTCGGCCGAATACGATGACTCTGTTCGAAACGATGTCGGGGTGATGTCGGAGTAGACCAGGCGCACGAGTACTGGTGTGCCTTGATACGTGTCGTGGACGAAGAACTCGCCGCGTCCATTGTCGAAGTGGCCGACGAGCGGCGCATCGAGCGCGCCCGTCTTGCTGCTCCCCCAGTAGATGCTCCACTGATGCGATTGCGGATCATACATCCGCAGCATCAGTCCGTCGAAGTGTCGTGAGGGTCGATCGTTCTCGAGCTCCGCCAGGCTCGCGCGGCCATCCCAGACCTTGCGTACGATGTGCGAATAGCCCTCCGGGCTTGCCCACTCGGTACGCCCGGATAACGGATGCAGCAGGCGCTTAATGTGAATCGCCCAGGTGCCGAGCTCGAAATCGAAGTCGCGCTGCCCGTCGTGCGCGGTAGCTGCTGAATCCTGCGTTGAGGCGGCGGCGCTCTGATCGGGCTTCGCCGTTGGCGGAAGAATGCCATTGAGCCGCAGATAGATGGCCTGCTGACTGTAATGATCCGCCCAATCGTCCAGCAATCCGACGAGCGCCTGCACGCGTAGCCCAGGGCGATCATAGTAGGTGACGCGATCGGCGAGCTTGGCATCGGTGACTTGCGCGAGCGCGGAATCGCAGAACGCGATCCTCTTCTGAAGGGCGCGAACCAGAGTTTCCTTCGAGTCACTCACGTTTAGCTTGTCTTCCCGATCCGGAGTCACACCAGCGATCGCACCGCACGTGATGCGACTGTCGCTCACGATGTGGATGACGAGCTGGCCGAACGTCCGCTGAGCGGGCGTAGGGCTGAATCCGTATTTCTCGGCCGGCATCGCCCGGGCAGCGGCGAGAATGGCCGCGCCATGCGGAGTGGCGGCCTCGCGCAGGGAGCTGGACACGGGATTGTCCTGCGCACGGGCGTTGGGCGCGAGAACGGCGGCGAAGATCAGCCAGGCTGGGAGAAGCGTCGGCATGCGGAGTGTTGGAGGAGGGAACGAAGCGTCCTCCAATACTGTTCGCGGTCCGGAGCTCCGCGAAGCGCCAGAATCGGCAAAGTGACTAGTCCAGTAGACTGCCGTGCCTCATCACGCGAGCTTGACCGCCTCGCTGAAGCACTCTCTTCGCGGTATCCTGCATGTTACAGGATCGTTAGGCACAGTAAGTCGCCGGCGGCGTATCGCCTGACAGGCCGTTGCAACTGCCGAACTCACCGAGCGCTATTGTCAGGAGAAGTTCATCGCAATGCGTTCGCAGCTGAACGCCAGGTCGTTAGGAGCAACCTAAGTTCCTCTCGCCATCTCCGAGGCAACGCACATGGACCCACAGATTGCGCGCGAGGCTTTGATCCCCAATCCCGGACTGGAAGAGTTCAGGCCGCTCGTTGGGACGTGGGCGACGGCGGGGCACCACCCGATGGTTCCGGGGGTGACGTTTCATGGTCGCACCAGGTTCGATTGGCATGAGGGCGGAGCGTTCGTGGTGATGCGCTCCGAGATCGATGAACCGGACATTCCAAGCGGCATTGCCATCTTCGGAAGTGACGATCAGGCGGAGACGCTCTCGATGCTCTATTTCGATGAACGGGCTGTGGCGCGTCGGTACGAGGCCAAGATGCAACCCCAAGTGCTACGATGGTGGCGCACCACGCCAGAGTTCTCCCAGCGATATACCATTACGATCGCTCGTGACGGAAGCATCATGCATGGCGTGGGAGAGATGTCGGAAGATGGCGGGCCGTGGGGTCCAGACTTGGAGCTAACCTACACACGGACAACCTGAGCAGCTTGTGGCCATGGCCGCTCTCAGGCTGACCGGGCACTGACTTGTCGAGGCGGCCTTTCTCACAGGGTACATGCGTCGCCTGCTTTCCGATCGTAACATGGTGATCCAGCGTATCGCCGAGTCGGAAGAGTGGCGCGAGTAC
>DATHJR010000318.1:0-6630 GCA_035286525.1 Gemmatimonadaceae bacterium
GCCGGGGAGACGGTGCGCGTGCCGCGAGGAACGACGCTCGTCATCCGCGGTCGCGCTTCCGCCGTGCTCGATGCCGTGGCGCTCGTCAGTGCGCGCGACACGATTCGCCTCGAACCCGACGGACACAACTTCGCGGGTCGGTTGAACGCCTCGAGCGGAGGACGGTGGATGTGGATCGCGCGCAGCGAGCACGGTCCGGTCTCGGACGTCCCGGCACCGCTCGACGTCGACGTGATTCCGGACTCGGCGCCGCACGTGGAGATCGTCGACCCGGCGCACGACACGATGATGCTCGCGGGCAACGAGCTTTCGCTGCGCGCCTCCGCGAGCGATGACCACGGGCTCGCGAGCGTGACGATGCGCAGCTGGCGCGAGATGGCCAGCGGCACCGCGATGCCCGGCGTCGAACAGCCGCTCGCCGCGCCGAGCGCTCCCGAATGGTCCGGGGGCGCGACGATCGATGCCGCGGTGCGCGGATTGCAGCCCGGCGACGCGCTGCACGTTACGATCGCCGCCACCGACAATTCGCCTTGGCGGCAGACCGCGGTGAGCCGCGAGCTCGTGGTGCGAGTACCGTCGCTCACCGAGCAGCGCGAGCTCGCGCGCTCGATGGGCGACAGCCTCGCGGCGCGCGCCACGCGCGCGGCGGCGGAGCAGAAGCAGCTCGCGCAGCGCACCGATGAGGCCGCGCACAGTCGTGATCGCACCTCGACCAGCGACGGCAAGTCATCGGAGAGCGGCGGCGGCGAGAAGGCCGCGATGTCCTACCGCGCGGCCGAGCAGTCGAAGGCGCTGGCATCGCAGCAGCAGAAGCTTCAGGAGCAGGTGAAGTCGCTGCAGAAGGACGCGCAGGCGCTCGGCAAGCAGCTGCAGGCTGCCGGCGCACTCGACAGCTCGCTGTCGCGCCAGCTCGCGGAGGCGCAGCAGATGCTCGCGCAGGCGCTCACGCCCGAGCTGCAGAAGCAGCTCGAGGATGTGCAGCAGAGCACGCGACAACAGTCGCCGGAGGACGCGCGCCAGTCGATGGAAAATCTCGCGAGGGCGCAGCAGGCGTTGCGCCAGCAGCTCGAGCGGAGCGCGGAGATGCTCAAGCGCGCGGCGCTGGAGGGCTCGATGCAGACGTTGCGCGACGAAGCGAAGGATCTCGCGAAGCAGGAGCGGGCGACGGCGGACAAGATGGCGCGCGCGGACAGCGGCGCAGGGAAGGATGCGGCGCCGCTGAGCGACCGGTCGCACCAGCTCGCGAACGATGTACAACAGCTCGCGCAACGGCTGCAGCAGGAGAAAGCGGAGAGCGGGCCGAAGTCGCTCAAGCAGGGCGCGCAGCACGCACAGCAATCCTCGGAGTCGATGAAGCAGGCGGCGTCGAAAGCGGGAGCGCAGGGAGCGCAGGGTGAGCAGGGATCGCAGAAACAGTCCGCGAACGGGCAGCCGTCCCCCGAACAAGCCGCCGCCGCGGAGCAGGGCGCGCAGCAAATGGAGCAGGCCGCGCAGCAACTGTCCGATGCGCGGCAGCAGCAAATACAGGAGTGGAAGAACGGACTCACGAAGGATCTCGACAGGTCGATCCAGGAGACGATGCAGCTCGCGCGGCAGCAGCAGGCGCTCGCGGATCAGGCGCGCGCAGGCGGGTCGCCATCGCTCAAGGGAGATCAGAGCGCAGTTCAGCAGGGTGTCGAGAAGGTGAGCGAGGGAGTGCAGCGCGCCGCGCGCCAGTCCTCGCACGTCTCGCAACAGTCGCAGCGCGCGCTCGGCGACGCGCAGCAGCGCGTGCAGGAAGCGACGAGGCAGACGGCGGACGCGTCGCCCAATGGGCAGCAGGAAACCGCGGGCGCGATGGAGGAGGCAGCGAAGTCGCTGAACGATGCGGCCACGAAGCTCATGGGCGACAGGCAGCGCGCGGCGAACGGATCGTCCGCGTCCGGCTTCGCGGAGATGATCGAGAAGATGCGCCAGCTCGCGAAGGAGCAGGGATCGCTGAACGGACAGTCGGCATCGCTGATGCCCGGTGCGGGCGGGCAGCCAAGCGGTCAGGGGAGCGAACAGGGGCGCACGCTCGCGCGGTCGCAACGCGGCCTCGCGCAGCGCATGGATGAGGCGGGCGAGGGAGAAGCGCGCGCGGCACAGATGGCGAAGGAAATGCGCGAGATCGCATCGCAGCTCGAGACGGGTCGCGTCGACGCATCGCTGCTCGACCGCCAGCAGCGGCTCTTCCACCGCCTGCTCGATGCGGGGCTGACGCTGCAGAAGGACGAGCGCGAGGACACGGGAAAGCGCGAGGCCGAGTCGGCCACGAACCCGCAGATCGCGGAACCGTCGAACACGAATGCCACCGGGCGCGCCGCGCTCAAGTATCCGGAGCCGACGTGGAACGAGCTGCGCGGACTATCGGCCGAGGAGCGGCAGTCGGTGATGGAGTATTTCAAGCGCATCAATGCGGAGCCGTAGGGTGATGCGTCCTGCCGCAAGATCGATTTTGTCTCGCAGGTCCGCGCGGCACTTCGCAGTGCTGATCGCGCTCGCGACCGCTCTCGCACCGGGCGCGCACGCGCAGAGTGGCGATGCGTACAATCGCGGCGAGGCGCTCGAGCAGAAATCACAGTTCGCGGAGGCGGCCGCGGCATACACTGAAGCGCTCACGCGCGATCCTGCCGAGCTGCCGGCGCTGCTCGGGCTCGAGCGCATGGACGCGCAGCTTGGCCGGCTCGAGCAGTTTCTGCCCGTGGTCGAGCGCGCGATCGCCGCCAAGCCGCAGCTCGCTCCACTGCGCGAGGCGCAGCTCCGCACGCTCAGAACGCTCGGCCAGCACGCGCAGCTGCGCGATGCGTTCGAGCGCTGGCGCCGCGATGCGCCCGGCGACGCGACGCCCGCGCGCGAATATTCGCGAATGCTCATCGCCGACGGAGACACACGAGCGGCGGACAGCGTGTTGCGGCAGGCACAGAAGGACGTCGGCACGGGGCGCGGTTTCGAGTACGAGCTCGCGCAGCTGCGCGCGGCGATGGGGATGTGGGATCTCGCGGCGCAGTCGTGGCGCGAAGCGGTCGAGACAAATGCGTATCTCGACCAGGCCGCAACCTTCTCTCTCGTGTCGGCGCCCGTGTCAGCGCGCGCGGGCATCGTAAAGGCGCTCGAGGCGTCGCCGGTGACGGTGTCCGCGCGCCGCGTGCTCGCCTCGCTGCAGCTGATGTGGGGAACGCCGCGCGACGGATGGGAATCGCTGCGCGTACTTTCGCCCGACAGCGCCGCGGTAGTCGCGTGGGGCGAATTCGCGACAAAAGCGGAGGAGGTGGAGGCGTGGCTCGTCGCCCGCGACGCGCTCGCCGCCGCGCAGCGCGCGAGCCCCGAGCCGCGCGCACTCGCGCGTGCGGCGTACGACGCGCTGCGCGGCGGCGATGCCACCGGCTCGCTCTTCCTCGCGTCGCTGGGTGAGCGCACGCTGGATTCGGCCACTGCGTCCTCGACGATCGTCCCGGTGCATCTGCGCGCGCTGAGCCAGACCGGGCGCGTAGCCGAGGCGTCGAAAGTGATGAACGCGTACGCGCGCTTCCTTCGCCCCGCGGACCGCGCGGCGCTGGAGCGCGTGCTCGCCTGGGGATGGATTCGCGCCGGCGATGTCACGAAGGCGCGCGAGCTGCTCGCCCACTCGGACTCCGGCGACGCGGATGCGCTCGGATGGCTCGCGCTCTACGACGGGAATCTTGCCGCCGCGCGAAAGTCGCTGCGCCCCGAGGTCGAGTCAACGCCCGAGGCGCTCGCCGCGCTCGCACTGCTCGCCCGCACGCGCGCCGATACCGCCCCCGTGACCGGGCGTGCCTTCCTCGCCCTCGCGCGCGGAGACACCGCCGCAGCGGCTGCCGGCTTCGAGAAGGCCGCCGTCGAGCTCGGCGATGCGGCGCCACTTCTGCTCGCGACGGCAGCGCGGCTTTACGAATCCCACCACAGTGAGTCGCAGGCGATCGCGCTCTGGAGCGCGATCGTCGAGAAGACGAGCGATGCGCCCGAAGCGCCCGAGGCCGAGCTCGATTGGGCGCGCGCACTGCGCCGCGGCGGGCAGAATCAGGCCGCAGTCACTCACCTCGAGCACCTCATTCTCACCTATCCGCAGAGCGCCCTGCTGCCGCAGGCGCGACGCGAGCTGGAGCTGTCGCGAAACGGGATCGCGCCGCAGAGCTGAGAAGTGCCCGGATGCTAGGTTTCCGCATGCGGTCATGGATCGCTGCCACCGCGGCATTGCTCGTCCTTTCGGGCTCCGCGCGAGCGCAGCACGTGCTCATCCCGATGGATGATGAACAGGGCAATCATCTGAAGGCCTACGGTCTCACGTACGCCGCGCTCTCCGCGGGCGGGCGCGCCGAATGGCTGCTCAACTATCGCGGAGGCGCCTTTCTGCTCCCCGACACACCGGAGATCCGTCGTCGCGCCGGCCTCGACGGCGTGTCCTTCGAGGCGCTCGACGATGGCGCGGTCGCGCAGATTCGCAGCACGATGGCGAACGGCAACATGGACGCCGTGCCGCTCGAGAAGGCGCCCAGGATCGCGATCTATACCGCGCCCTATTCGCCGCCGTGGGACGACGCCGTCACGCTCGCGCTCAAGTACGCGGGAATTCCCTACACGCCGATCTGGGATGACCAGGTCGAGCATGGCGAGCTCGCCAAATACGACTGGATCCATCTCTTCCACGAGGATTTCACCGGGCAGCTCAACAAGTTCTACATCTCCTATCGCGGTGCGCCCTGGTTCGTGGAGCAGCAGGATCGACAGCTCTCGACTGCGCGCGCCCTCGGTTTTCCCAACATTCCGGCGCTCAAGAAGGACGTGGCCGAACATCTGCGGTTGTACGTGCAGAACGGCGGCTTTCTCTTCGCCATGTGCGGCGCCACTGAGACACTGGAGCTCGCGATCGCCGGCGAGCATGTCGACATCGCAAGCGTCTTCGCCGATGGCACGCCAATGGACGACCACGCCGATGAGAAGCTCGACTGGTCGCGCACCTTCGCCTTCCGCGATGCGCACGTGGAGCCGTCGCCGTACGTGAGCTCGATGAGCGACATCGATGGACATCAGGCGAACGTTCCGGGCCGACGCCAGCCGCTCGGTACTTTCACGCTGTTCGGCTTCAGCGCGAAGTTCGATCCCGTCGCCTCGATGCTTGTGCAGGATCATCGGAGTGTCATTCCCGATTTCTACGGTGTCACTACGAGTTTCATGCGCAGGACACTGAAGCCGGGGGTGACCATCCTCGCCGAAGAACCGGGTGCGCCATGGGTGAAGTACATCCACGGCGATTACGGAAAGGGGAGCTGGACCTTTCTTGGCGGGCACGACCCCGAGGATCCACAGCACGCGATCGGGAATCCGCCCACCGATCTCTCGTTGCACGCGAGCTCGCCGGGATATCGCCTGATCCTGAACAACGTCCTTTTCCCGGCGGCGAAGAAGAAGCCGCTCAAGACGTGAGCCCGCCGCTCGCCGCTCGCGAGCCTTCCTCGGCGTACGGCGGCGGGAACGGCGGCGATGAGTCGCGCCTCGCACCGTCCGCCGCGAAGGGGATGCGTGCGGCGATCAGGCTCGCTGGCGGCCGCGAAGTGTGCTTCGTCGCGACCGTGGACGAGAGCGGCGTCGTGCGCACCGCGCGTGTCGTCGCGCGCGGCGATGTGGAGAGCGTGCTCGCTCTGCCCGCGGTGGCCGAGCGTGGCGAGATGCTGCTGCACAATCATCCGTCCGGGCTGCTCGAACCGTCCGATGCAGATCTCGCCGTCGCCGCGCGGCTACACGACGGCGGTGTCGGATTCGGGATCATCGACAACGAGGCGACGGAGCTCTACGTCGTGGTCGAGGTGCCGAAGGCGCGCGTCACCGTGCCGATCGTCGCGAGCGTCGTCGCCGATGCGCTCGGACCCGGCGGGCCCATCGCCGCGCGGCTCGCGCGGTACGAGGATCGTCCCGCGCAGCGAGAGATGGCGAGCGCGATCGCGACACTGTACAACGAAGGCGGGATCGCGCTGCTCGAGGCCGGCACCGGTGTAGGGAAGTCGCTCGGCTACCTCTTGCCAGCTCTGCGTTGGGCCGCCGCAAACGGGGAGCGCACGGTCGTGTCGACGAACACGATCAACCTGCAGGAGCAGCTCGTCGGCAAGGATCTTCCCTTTCTCCGCGACGCGCTCACGGACCAGCCGGTGCGTTTTGCCCTGCTCAAGGGCTGGCGCAACTATCTCTGCCTCTATCGTCTCGAGCAGGCGTCCAGCTCGGCGCCCGGACTTTTTGCCGACGGCGCGGCGAATGGGCTGGAGGAGATTCGCGCGTGGTCCGAGCGCACGGAGGATGGTTCGCTCGCGGATCTCGCGACGCCGCCAAAGGCGGAGCTGTGGGACGAGGTCGCGGCGGAATCCGATCTGTGCCTGCGTCTCAAGTGCGCGTTCTTCGACAAGTGCTTTCTCTTCGCCGCTCGCCGCGTCGCAGCGCAGGCGGATGTGATCGTCGTCAATCATCATCTGCTGCTCAGCGATCTCGCGGTGCGACGCGCGCAGCAGAACTGGGCGGATGCGGCGGTGCTCCCGGCGTACCAGCGGCTCATCGTCGACGAGGGACATCATCTCGAGGACGCCGCCTCGTCGCACCTCGGCA
>DATHJR010000319.1:0-3164 GCA_035286525.1 Gemmatimonadaceae bacterium
GGTGGTATCGGTGGACGTGGACTGCGCGTTTGCCGATGCGAACGCGCCCAGGAGCATGATGATCAACGAGAATTTCACGATGTCTGAGAAGGAGAACGTGGACCGCGGTTGCGGAGCGGCAGAAGTGCCGGTGCGCCAACCGCGGGATCGCGCGTGATGAGTAGCGGCCATTCGTAGACCGCTTCGAGGATGCTGGCGCGCATGACGTCGGCGGGCGTCCCCGCCGCGGCAACGCGCCCGCGGTGCAGCAGTACCATCGTGTCCGCGAAGCGCGCGACGAGATTCAGCTGGTGGCTCACGAGGAGCACGGCCATCCCGTCACGAGCGAGTCGCGCGAAGAGCTCGAACATCGCCATCTCGTGCGCGATGTCGAGGAAGGTCGTCGGCTCGTCGAGCACGAACGCTTCGCCGCCCTGCGCGAGAGCGCGCGCGATCCGCACGCGCTGCCATTCGCCGCCCGATAGATCGTCCGTGCTCCGGTCCGCCAGCT
This sequence comes from Gemmatimonadaceae bacterium, assembly GCA_035286525.1. Lineage (GTDB taxonomy): Bacteria > Gemmatimonadota > Gemmatimonadetes > Gemmatimonadales > Gemmatimonadaceae > FEN-1250. Next base: position 491 of record DATHJR010000319.1, read on the forward strand.
CGGCGATCCCCGCGCGCTCGAGGGCGTTCGCGATCCCCGCATCGGCGCGCACCGGTGACGCTTCCCACGGCCCCTCGTGTGGATGCCTCCCGAGCGCGACGTACTCCCACACCGGAAGCGGAAAGACGAGCACCTCCCGCTGCGACACGACGGCGATGCGCTGCGCCACAGCGCGCCGCTCGATCTGCTCGAGGTCATCGCCATCGATCGTGATCCTGCCGGCCGCGATCGGCGTGAGGCGAAGGAGCGCGCGCACGAGCGTGCTTTTCCCGCTTCCGTTCGGCCCCACCACCGCGGTCACGCTGCCGCGCGGCGCGCCGAACGAGACGGAGTCGACGGCCGCAACCGTTGCGCGAGGATAGCGAATGACCGTGCGATCGAAGGCGATCATGACAGCCGCCGCAGCTGCACGAGGAAAAACGGCACGCCGAGGAGCGCGGTCACGGCGCCGAGCGGCAGCTCCGCAGGCGGCCGCGCGAGACGCGCGACGAGATCCGCCGCGACGACGAGCCCGGCGCCCACCAGCGCGGAGCCAGCGATGAGCGCGCGGTGCCTGCGCACGCCCATCGACCGCACGAGGTGCGGCACCACGAGCCCGACGAACCCAATCAGCCCCGCCGCGGCGACGGTGGCCGCGGAAAGAAGTGCGGCGATCAGGAAGATGTTGCGGCTCGAGCGCGCGGCGTCGACGCCAAGCGCCGCCGCCGATTCCTCGCCGAGCGAAAGGATGTCGATCTCGCGGGCGAACCAGAGGAGCAACGCGCCGCCAGCGCCCACGTACACCGTGAGCCAGCCGATGGTGAGCCAGCTCGCATCCGCGACGGATCCCATCATCCACCAGAGCGCGTTGCGCACGGCGTTGGGTGGTGAGTTGGAGAGCAAGACCATTATCGCCGCATTCGCGAACGCGCCAACGATGACGCCGGCCATGAGCAGCACCCTCGGATCGGAGCGACCGCCGCCGGCGCGCGCGACGAGAAGCGCGACGGCGATCGCGAGCGCGGCGCCGGCGAACGACGCGAGCGGGAGAATGAACGGTCCCGAGGCTCCGAGCGACACCGCGGCGACCGCGCCCACGGCCGCGCCGCCACTCACGCCCAGCAGATACGGCTCGGCCAGCGCATTGCGCAGCGCGCCCTGCAGCGCGGCGCCGGCCATGCCGAGCCCCCCGCCCACGAGGAGCGCGAGCAGCGCACGCGGAAGGCGCAGCATGCGCACAATGGCGATGGTGATGGGATCGCCGCGGCCGCCGATCGCGTCGATCACCGATCGCGCCGTGAGCGGCACGGCGCCGTAGGCGATCGCCGCAATGGCGAGCATGCACACGATGAGGCCGACGCCAACCCAGAGCGACAGTGCCTTCAGGCCGGAACTCACGAGCTCGACCTCACAGCACGATTCCGGGATGCAGCAGGCGCGCGATCGACGCCGCTGCCTCCCCCGCGCGCACGGACGGGCGCCCGACGAGATTCGTGTCGATGACGAAGACGCGTCCCTCCCGCACGGCTCGCACGCCCTGCCAGAGCGGATTGTTGGCGAGCGCCTTCTTTCCGGACACGCCAGCGAGGATGAAGCGAGGATCTCGCTTCACGATGTCCTCCAGCGACACCTGCGGCGACGGCTCCGTGCGATCGGCGTAGATGTTCGTACCGCCGGCGATGGTGAGCAGCTGGTCGAGAAAGCTGCCGGCCCCGATCGTGTAGATCGGGGAATCCCACACGTGCCAGAACACCGTGGGGTGATCCAGATGCTGCGTGGCGGCGCGCACGCGCGAGAGCGTGCGCTGCATCGAGTCCACCACGATGACGGCCGCCGCGTCTTCGCCGGTGGCGCGTCCGAGCTCGCGGCTCGCGCGCGCGAAGTCCGCGAGAAGATCCGTGCGCAGCGCGATCACCTTCACGCCCGCTGCGCGGAGCTGGTCGGCCGCCACGCGATTCTCGGCGCTCGCGTACAGCACGACGAGATCGGGATGGTGTGCGAGCACCGCTTCGACGTTCGGCCTGAGGCCCGGCCCAACGTCTGCGACTGCGCGCGCGGCGTCGGGCCAGACGTCCCACGTCGTGCGCGCGACGAGTCGCGGGCCCGCGCCGAGCGCGAACAGGAGCTCGGTAGTCGCGGGATTCAGCGAGGCGATGCGGGCGGGCGAGGTCGTGGTCCCGGCGGCGATCGCCACGCCGAAGTCGTCGACGTGGGCCGCGGCGGGCACGCCGCGGCTCTCACCGCACGCGATGAGCGCAACGAGCGCAACGAAGAGAGCGACTGCTCGGGAGACGCGAGGAGCTGAACGCAAGAACGGGCACCTGTCTCCGCGGAGATGATGCCCGGCTGCGACCTGGCGAATGTGATTCTCGCGCCTGTCGCCACCAGCCCTTGCTCCGAGGGACTGAACGTGTGGCGCGGACGCGAGGCGTCTCCTGGCTTCGGGATTCGCGCTCGCCTTCCCGGCAAATGCCAGTGGCTCTCGAGCGCTCGAACTACCCGTTACAGTGGCGGGACCGCGCCGGAGTTACACCGGCTTCCGTGACCCGTATCCGCGAATCGACTTCTGGGAACGAAGCTAGGAAAGATGACCCGGCGAGTCAAGCACACTCGTGAGCTCGCGCTTGAGCTCGCGTCGTTGCTCCTCGTACGCAGCGCGCGCGGCCTCATTCGCGCTCCCGACGCGCTCGAAGTC
>DATHJR010000320.1:0-4132 GCA_035286525.1 Gemmatimonadaceae bacterium
CTTGAGCGGATCGCCCGGCACGGCGACGATGTCCGCCCACTTGCCTACCGCCAGCGACCCGACGTGCTCCTCCCAGCCGAGCAGCTTGGCGGCGCTGGATGTGCCGGCGACGATCGACTCCATCGGGCTCAGCCCTCCCCACGTGGTCATCAGTGTGAACTCGTGCGCGTTCGTGCCGTGCCTGCCGACGCCGGAGTCGGTACCGAGGGCGATCTTCACTCCAGCGGCGTGCGCGATCTTGATCGCGTTGCGCATCGCCTTGGCCGCGTCGAGCGCCTTCTGGCGTCGCAGACCTTTGAGCACGCCAGTGTTGGCCGCGATCTCGACGACTTCGCCCGCGCTGAGCGTGGGCACGAGGTACGTGCCCTTGGCCGCCATCATCTTCGCGCCTTCCTCGTCGAGGAACGAACCGTGCTCGATCGAGCTCACGCCGGCGCGCACCGCGATCTTGATGCCCTCGGTGCCGTGCGCGTGCGCGGCGACCTTGCGACCGAGCTTGTTCGCCTCCTCCACCATCGCGTGCAGCTCTTCGTAGGTGTACTGCGATGCTCCGACCGCGTCACCCTCCGAAAGCACGCCGCCCGTCGCGCACGTCTTGATGACGACCGCGCCCTGCTTGATCATGTATCGCACGGAGGCACGCACCTCGTCGACGCCGTTCGCGATGCCGGTCTTGTAGCTGCCGTCGAACAACCCGGGCTTGAAGCCGTTCTCGTCGCAATGACCGCCGGTGATGCCGATCGCGTAGCCGGCGTTCTCCATGCGTGGTCCCCAGATCTGCTTGGCGTTGATCGCCTGGCGAAGCGCCATGTCGTCGAACAGCGGCGCACCAACGTTGCGGACGCTCGTGAATCCGTCGAGCAGCGTGCTCTTCGCGTGATTGACCCCGAGAATCGCGCTGTACTGATCGTAATCATGTACGGCGGACTCGTCTCGTTGCGGATCGCCGAGCTCGCGGCCGGCGAGGTGCACGTGGGCATCGATGAATCCGGGAAGCAGCGTGGCGTCACCGAGGTCGATGGTCCGCGCGCCGCCGGGGGACTTTACGTTGGCGGCCGAGCCGACCCACGTGATGCTGTCGCCGACGACGACGATGGCCGCGTTGTTGACCTCCGCGGCGCCCGTGCCATCGATGAGGTGCGCCGCGCGAAGAACGTACGTGCCGGGTGCCGCGAGGGAGGAATCCTGCGCGGCCAGCGGCGTCGCACAGAGCACGGCGGAAACGAGCAATGCGGAGAACGGACGACGATGCATCAGAAACCTCCAGGGTAGTTCAGGAGCCACGTTTCCCGAGCGTGGCGGTAAGCGCGAGCCGCGAGCCCGCGCGCACGACGATGACCTCGACCACGTCGCCGGGTTTGTGCGCTCCAATGGCGGCAGTATAGTCGTAGATGTCCTTCACGATCTTGCCGCCGAATTCGACGATAATGTCGCCCGCGAGCACGCCGGCTTTGTCCGCCGGGCTCCCGGCAGTCACACCCGCCAGCTTCACCCCCGGCACGCCGGACGACGAGCCCATGTCGGGGATGGATCCGAAATACGTGCCGTTGCCCGGCCCGTTCGCCGACATCTTCGACGGCGACTCGGCTGTGCGCACGTACGTCAACCGCGCGGGTCGATCGGCGATGTCTCGCGCGATGCGCTCGGCGTAGTCGATCACGTGCGCCTCGCCGGGGACGTTCACCTTGGACGAGACGTCCGTCGCGCGGTGGTAGTCCTCGTGCATGTCGGTGAAGAAGTGCAGCACCGGGATCTTCTTGCCGTAGAACGACGAGTGGTCCGAGGGGCCGAAGCCGTCGTCGACGGGATCGATCTGCAACGGCGGCGCGCCGTTCGCGCTGTCGACGATGCCTCGCATCTCTGCGGCCGTCGCGACACCGTAGACGATCAGCTTGTCGTTTCGAAGGCGTCCGACCATGTCGAAGTTGAGCATCGCGTCGATGCTGTCGAGCGCAACGGGCGAATGCTCGACGAAGTATTCGGAGCCAAGGTCCCCGAGCTCTTCGGCGCTGAAGTTTACGAAGAGAATCGGGCGGCGCGCCGGATGCGCGTGGAACCGGCGTGCGAGCTCGAGCACGGCCGCGGTGCCCGAGGCGTTGTCGTCCGCGCCGTGCCGGATCGCATCCTTCGCCTCCGGATCCATCGCATCGAGCGAAGATCGACCGAGATGATCGTAGTGCGCGCCGATCACGATGTATTCGCCGCGAAGCGCGGCGTCGGTTCCCGGCAACATCGCGACGACGTTCTGCGTCGGCTGGTCGGCTTGAAGTCCGGCGTGCGCCGCGGCCGCCGAGTGAGCGGTGAAGTGCTGCAGGAAAGAGGCGCGACCCACGACGCACTCGCGCACGCCCGCGCGCATCTCGGGACAGGTCGCGGAGCGCACGATCAACTTGAGTCCGAGTCGCGCGTATTCGCGCGCGAGATACGCCGCGGCGCTGTCGTTCCCCGGCGTACCCGTGCCACGTCCCTCGAGTGCATCGCTCGCGAGATAGACGATGTCGGCGCGGATGCGCGCGGTATCCGCGATCGCGGATGGGCCGATCGGCGCCGCACTCTCGGGGGCGACGCGCGACCCGTGGCATCCGAATAGAAATGCAGCCGCGCTGGCGCACGCTGCGCGGCGGGGAATGGCGGAATGCATGCGATGCGGTGGGTGTGGTGAGAAGCGCGCTGCGGGTAGTATGTTATCCGCCGGTGCCCCTTCGTGCCAGACTTCGCAGCGCCCGAAGTACAGCGATCCAGAGGCGCCGCGGCGGCGATTACGCACGACCTTTGGTGCGCGCAAGACGTGTGCGACCATAATGTTACGATCAACCATGGTCATGTGTCGCATATCGGGAGAACCTTTCCCGGCACGCACCTGTTCGACCGTTGACGAGAACATTTTCAGGGATCGATGTCATACGCTCTGACCTTCGCCCGGCACTTCGCTCGCCTCGTGCAATTGTTGCTCGTCGAAGGCACCGCCTTCGAGCAGCAGCTGGCCACGTTGCGCGCGCTCGTGTCCGTCTCGGAGCAGGGTGCGGTGAAGATCGTTCTGCACGACATGCAGCTGCTGTCGGCGAATGCGGAGGTCGTTCCCGCGCGATTCGATGGTGTGGATGGACTCGTGGCGCAGCTCATCGGGCATGCGATTCTCGAGATCGACGTTCAGCGTAACGCGAGTCCGGCGGATCTCATGCTCGTCGCCAAGCTGCTCTCGATCCGGCCGTCACCCGGCAATGGCGGCGAGGTCGCCCTCTCGCGCGTGCAGGCGCTCGACGCGCAGACCATCTCGATCAAGGTCGACGTCCCGGCGCAGCTGGAGGCGCCCGCCCCGCTCTCCAATTCGAAGATCGGCGTCACCGGGGCCGGCATCGTTCACGACACCATGATGATGTTCATGCCGACCGCGGATCAGTTCGAGGCAGTGCAGGCCGCCGGCGCCGAGGTTTCAGGCGGCAACGGAGATGCCGAGGAAGTCGAGCCCGAGGATCTCGTGCAGGCCCAGGATGCGGATTCGATGTTCGCGGCGTTCGCGACGTCGTCCACGTCGAAGGGCTCCATGGTACGCCTGTTCGAGCAGCTCCACGCGGCTCAGGGGGGCTCCGCCATCAGCGATCAGCTCGATACGCTCGTGAAGCTCGCGGCGGATTCCTCGAGCAAGGATCGCTTCGACATCGTCGCCGATGTGTTCTTCGGGCTCATCAAGAGCGAAGGAGAGATCGAGGACAAAATAGCAAAGCGCCAGTATTCGCTCGCCGTTCGCAGGCTTTGTGTGCCTCGCGTGCTCAAGTGCATCGTGGAGCTCCTCCCGCGCCGTCGCGAGAACTACGAGCAGTACATGGCGATCTTCGTGCGCGCCGAGGACGATGGTGTGGAGGCGCTCGTCGAGGCGCTCATCTCGGCGCCCTCGATCACCGACCGCCGCGTGTACTACGATTCGCTCCTTCGGATGCGCACCGGTGTTCGCACGCTCGTGCACATGCTCGGCGATCCGCGCTGGTTCGTCGTGCGCAATGCGGTCGAGCTGCTCGGCGAGATGCGCGTGGCCGAAGCGGATGTGGAACTCGGGAAGCTACTCGAGCACCGCGACGATCGCGTGCGCACCGCGGCCGCGACCGCGCTGGCGAAACTCGGACCCGGCGTTGCG
>DATHJR010000321.1:0-4858 GCA_035286525.1 Gemmatimonadaceae bacterium
CGACGCGCACACCTCGTGAGCTCCCTCCCCTGCGCGGGGATTCGACGTCCGCCGCGACGGCGATCAATGAGCGCGGACAGGTGGTCGGGATCTCGGGCAGGTGCGACGTGGCTGTTGGTGAATTCAGCGCGCAGCACGCCGTCGTGTGGAATCACGGGATCCCCACCAATATCGGAAGCCTCGGCGGTGTTGCCTGGAACACGCCCATGGCCATCAACGACGAGGGTGTCGTCGTCGGCTTTTCGGATACGACCGGTGATGAGGATGGAACGTCGAACTTTCGCGCCTTCCTCTGGACGAAAGGGAGCGGAATGAAAAATCTCGGCACGCTCCCCGGCGACCAAATCAGCGAGGCGTTTGCGATCAATGCCCGAAGGCAGGTGGTCGGTGTGTCGTGCGGCGAGGTGGCGTGCCGGCCGTTCCTCTGGCAAAATGGGGTCATGGCCGATTTGGACAGCCTTCTCGTGCCCGGTTTCGCGGATTCCCTGCTCTCGGCGCGAGACATCAACGACGAGGGAACGATCACCGGTGATCTGTTCGACAAGAGTACGGGCAAGAAGGTCCCGTTCGTGGCGACACCGATAGCGAAGCACTAGCGGGGCGATTCAGCGAACGATGGACGCGCGAGCTCTCGCTCGAGCCGAGACCTCACGCGCCCGTCGAGCGCCTCGCGTCTTCTCCAATATTTCGATCACTTCCTGTGAAGGGAATCCATGAAAACGGCGTGGACAATTGCGACTGTTCTCATCACGTGCGTCCTGGCGCTTGCGGCGCACATCGACCGCGAGACGGCCACCAGTGCCCCTGGGACGAGCAAGTTGCCGAGCTGCGAGACTGCCGATTACCGACAGTTCGATTTTTTCGTCGGCGATTGGGACGCGTACGACTTCGGCGTTCCGGATTCCGTAATCGCGCGAAACGTCGTCACGGCAATGCTCGGGGGGTGCGCGATTCGTGAGGTGTATGTGCAGCGAGACGGCATGAGTGGCGAAAGCTTCAGCACGTTCGACGCTGTCCGGCACGTGTGGCATCAGAGCTGGGTGACCAATCACGGTGCGGTGCTCCTCCTGGACGGAGGGCTCCACGACGGGCGCATGGTCCTCACCGCGACGGAGCACGACCGAAAGGGGGACTCCTCGCTGCTCAGAGGTACGTGGATTCCGCAACGCGGTTCCGTGCGCGAAACGGCACGGCGATCCAAGGACGGTGGCGCGACGTGGGAGCCGGTGTTCGACATCGTGTTCCAGCCGCATCGCGGGCGTAAGGGCACGTAGGAGCGGCTCCGCGATTCACACGAGTCTCGCGCGGTTGCGGCAAAAGCGCGCGCTTCGTCGTTGGTGAAGGTCGATGTCCGACCCGCGCTGGCTCTTCTCCGTCACGGGGTCCCTCATGCCCTTCCCCACGTTCGCTCGTGCCGCGATTCTCGTGGCCGTCGGTGTGGCATGCTCCTCTGCTTCGGCGGCCGATCCGACCAAGCCGGGTGGCGACAATCCCGGCAGCGAAAATCCTGGCGGCGGAACGCCGGTGAGCTACGTCATCGCGAAAACGGGCGGCGACGCGCAGCAGGGAGCGCTGTCGGCGAGGCTCGCTGCACCTCTCATCGTCACCGTATCGGACGCGCACGGAGCACCGGCGGGCGGAGTGCAAGTGTCGTGGAGTGCAGCGAGCGGGAACGGGGCGACCGACGCCGCGAGCACACGTACGGATGCGAGCGGACATGCGAGCGTACACTGGACGCTCGACAAGACCTTTCTCGCGACCGCGGTCACTGCGTCGATCACGGGATCGTCCGTCACCTTCACCGCGCTCGGGAACGGCAGCGGCGACCTGGGCGGGCGCGCGATCTTCCCCGCCAGCGACGCGTGGCGCACGGACATCTCCGCCGCGCCGCGCGATGCCAACTCGGATAGCCTGATAGGCTCGTGCGGTCCCACGGCAGGACTCCATCCGGATTTCGGAACGGTGTACGCGGGCGCGCCGAACGGCATCCCGTACGTCGTCGTGCATGGCACGCAGCCGAAGGTGCCGGTGAGCTTCTACTATGGTGCCGAGAGCGATCCAGGTCCGTACCCCGTTCCGCCGTACGCGCCCGTCGAGGGCGGATCGTCGAGCACCGGCGACCGGCACGTGCTGGTCGTCGACGCGGACAACTGGAAAGATTACGAGATGTACGACGCGCACGCGGTGAGCGGCGGCGCTAGTTGGACCGGCGGCTCCGGAGCGATCTTCGATATGACGACCGGAACCGTACGCCCCGCCGGATGGACATCCGCCGATGCGGCAGGTATGCCGATTCTGCCGGGGCTCGTGCGCTACGATGAAGTCGCGATCTACAAGGCGATCGCGCACGCGTTGCGCTTCAGCTGCGCACACACGCGCAAGGCGTACATCCCGCCGGCGCGACACTCCGCCGGATCGGGCACGAGCGCGAACCTTCCTCCCATGGGAATGCGCGTTCGCCTCAAGTCCTCTTTCGACATCTCGCACTTCTCGGCCACCAACAACGTGATTCTGACCGCGCTCAAGAAGTACGGAATGTTCGTCGCCGACAACGGAGCGGACATGTTCCTGAGCGGCGCGCCCGATCCGCGCTGGAACGACGACGATCTTCACAATCTGACTGCCGTGCATGGCAGTGACTTCGAGGTCGTGCGGATGTCGGGAATGGTTACGCAGCCCTAACCAGACTCGTGCGCTCCGAGGCGCTGCGGAGGCCATAAGTCAGTCGCGCGACGCCAATTCCAAAGTGCCCAGCGAACGTGCTGTTGCGCATCTCTGAACCCTGCGAGTGTTCATGGGTGAGGTGCAGGACTTTCGCGCGCCTCGCTTCATCGGGACAAGCAGGAGGAACGCGCATGACAGTCACACTCGAGCCGACCGCGAACGACATTGCCACGCTGCCTGACGCGGCGCGCCAGTACGCCATCACCATTCCCATCAAGAGCCGCTACGAGAACTGGATCGGAGGACAATTTCGGGCGCCCGTGAAGGGGAAATATTTCTCGAACCCGACGCCCATTACCGGGCAGCATTTATGCGACGTCGCGCGCTCGACGGCGGAGGATGTGGAGCTCGCGCTCGACGCCGCGCACGCCGCCGCTCCCGCCTGGGGCAAGACCTCTGCCGCCGCGCGCAGCATCATCCTCAACAAGATTGCCGACCGGCTCGAGCAGAATCTCGAAGCGATCGCCGTCATCGAGACCATCGACAACGGCAAGGCGATTCGCGAGACGATGAACGCCGATCTCCCGCTCGCGATCGATCACTTCCGCTACTTCGCGGGCGCTCTGCGCGCGCAGGACGGCTCCGCCGGCGAATTGGACAACGACACCGTCGCCTATCACTTCCACGAACCACTCGGCGTCGTCGCGCAGATCATTCCGTGGAATTTCCCGCTGCTCATGGCGGTGTGGAAGCTTGCGCCGGCGCTCGCCGCCGGAAACGCGGTGATATTGAAGCCAGCCGAGCAGACGCCGGTGTCGATCATGGCGTTCGTGGAATTGATCGCGGATCTGCTTCCTCCCGGCGTTCTCAATATCGTGCAGGGTTTCGGCGTGGAAGCGGGCAAGCCGCTCGCGAGCAGCAATCGCATCGCCAAGGTGGCCTTCACCGGCGAGACGACCACCGGCCGGCTCATCATGCAGTACGCGTCGGAGAATCTTCTTCCGGTGACGCTGGAGCTCGGCGGCAAGTCGCCGAACATCTTCTTCCCCGACATCATGGACGCGGACGACGCGTACTTCGACAAGTCGCTCGAGGGATTCACGATGTTCGCGTTCAATCAGGGTGAGGTGTGCACCTGCCCGTCGCGCGCGCTCGTCCACGAATCGATCTACGACAAGTTCATGGAGCGCGCGATCGCACGCGTGGAGAAGATCAAGCTCGGCCACCCGCTCGATTCCTCGACGATGATGGGCGCACAGGCCAGCAACGATCAGCTCGAGAAGATCCTCAGCTACTTCGACATCGGGAAGAAGGAAGGCGCGAAGGTGCTCACCGGGGGCACGCGCACGATGCACGAGGGCGAGCTGAAAGGCGGTTACTACGTCACGCCGACGATCCTCGAGGGTCACAACAAGATGCGCGTGTTCCAGGAGGAAATCTTCGGACCCGTCGTGTCGGTTACCAAGTTCAAGGACATGGATGATGCGATCGAGATCGCGAACGACACGCTCTACGGGTTGGGCGCGGGCGTGTGGTCGCGCGAGGCCAATATCTGCTATCGTGTGGGTCGTGGCGTGAAGGCGGGCCGCGTGTGGACGAACTGTTACCACCTCTATCCCGCTCATTCGGCCTTTGGCGGATACAAGCAGAGCGGCATCGGACGCGAGAATCACAAGATGATGCTCGACCATTACCAGCAGACTAAGAATCTCCTGGTGAGCTACAACCAGAACGCCCAAGGCTTCTTTTGACAGTGGGCGGAGAGGAGGAGTTGGAGAATGAGATGACGGCGACGCGCGTGGTGCGCGTCGCCGTTACCGCGTCCGCCGCAGCGATGCTCAAGCAGCTCGTGGAGACGCACGGGCCGCTCGAGTTTCACCAGTCGGGCGGCTGTTGCGACGGCAGCTCACCGATGTGTTTCCCGCGCGGCGAGTTCAAGCTCGGGCAGCGCGATGTGTATCTCGGCACGATTGCCGACACGCCGTTCTACATCGGCGGCGAGCAGTACGAATACTGGAAGCACACCCAGCTCACCATCGACGTGGTGCCCGGGCGCGGCAGCGGATTCTCCGTGGAGTCGCCCGAGGGCGTGCGCTTTCTCACGCGGTCGAGATTGTTCAGCGATGAGGAGTCGATCGCGCTGGAGGCGGAGGGGCCGCCGCCGCGAGGGGACCAGTCGGAGCGCTGACCCTCA
>DATHJR010000322.1:0-4855 GCA_035286525.1 Gemmatimonadaceae bacterium
CAGCCGCTCGACCCACCGCCAGCGATCACCCATCCCCGAGAATTTGAACGTGTTGATCATCTCGAGATGTACGCCGCCAGACGCCACCGCTGCCGCGTAGTCGGCGTCCGTCATGTACTCGGCCGTGTTCAGCATCACTATCTTGCCGCCGATTCCCTTCCTGACGGCCACCATCAGCTGCGTGAGCGAGGAGAAGTACGCCGCCCTGCTGGAAAATTCTCGAGTCGTGATGGGTAGCCATGCACCGATGTCACCGGTGGCCGCCTCGTCGAAAAAGACGCCGTTTTCCACGCCGACGAGGCGCTGAATCCGGCTCACGCTGTAGGCAATGAGACCTGGATCGGCCGGATTGATCGCCCAGCGGTTCGAGCCCCATCGGTTGAAGAAGACGCGGCTGGCGGAATCACCGGTGCTCCCATATCGATGCACGAACGCCTTCTCGCGCGAGTACTGCGTGTGCGTGGCGTACCAGCTCTTCATGTCGGCGTAGTACGCGGTGCCGAGATTGGTGCCCGAGGTCATGGTCGTCCACGACAGCCCGTATGGATAGTGGCCGACGGTTGGGTTCACGGCCCGCCAGGCCGACCCACTTCCCGACATCGAGAAATCGTAGTGCGCGCCCGCCCACGCGCGCTCGGCGGTCGTCCACGAGTAGTAGTAGTCCGTCATCATCGTCGAGATGTGCGTCCAGTGCCGCGACGACGTCGAGTAACCCGTGTAGAGTGACGCGGGGGCAGCCAGCGACACGACGGACGCAGAGATCGGATTCTTGACGCCAGCGATCGTCGCCGGTGAATTGGCGGCGCTGGAGGGTGCGGTGGAGTCCGTGCAGGCAGCGACCGCGATGATGAGCGCGGCGAATACGTTGCGTGAGGGGCGCATTCATGGGTCTCCGGTCCACGGCAACCCGACCGACATGGCGCGCACACTGGGCGCCGTAGTCTCGTTGGCTTTGCGTCCCCGCCTTTAGACGGGTTTGCCTTTGTCGTGGGCTCGTGGCCCAACGATCGCGCCGCGTGGTGGTGGTGCGGTGGGAGATCGCCAACAGAGGACGATTCCGTCTTATCGCGTCAGAGCGAGCCCGGGAGACCCGCTCCGTGATCGACGCTAGCGCGCCGACGTGCGACACAACCTATGTCATGAATGCGCTCCGTCAACCCATCCAATCGGTCAGGTTTCTGAGATCGTCGGCGGACACCATTCCATGTGTAGGCAATGTTACCAACGAGCGCCGAAGTTCTCGCGCGCCCGGAAGCTGCTCGTCGCCGAGCAGCGATGCCTGCAGCTCCGCCAGCTCCGCGAGCGTATCCGGATATCCGCGCACGATCCCAAGCTCGGGGCGCTCGGGCCGCGCATCCATGACGCGAACGGGCAGGCGCAGATAGCCAGGCTTGCTGCCGGGGATCGCGCGAATCGCGTGAAGCCCCGTGGCACGATCCACGGCGCGCTCGAGCTCATCCGCGTTGCGGCGGCGCACCGCGAGATCCGTGTTGGCGCGAGCGAGTGCCGAACGCACGAGTGAGGCGGACACCGACGTGATCGCGCGCGGTTCGTGGACGGCGTGATAGATCGTCTCGCCGAGGTGCAGCCCCGGGAGCGCGGATGGGATTGCATAGAGCCAAGGGCGTCCGAGAATCCATTGCGCCTTCGCGAGAGCGAGCGTGCGCATCCCACTCCGGGACGACAGGAGCCGCAATCGCGCCGCCTCGATCAGCTCGGCCTCTCTCGCGCCAGTGCCGAGCAGCGCCCCGCCGCCGGCGCCCGTCATCCCCTTCCCCCGCCCGAAGCTCAACACGGATAACGGACCAAAGGCGCCGAGCCGGGTCTCGAGCAACGCTCCCCACGCACCCTGGGCGGCGTCCTCGATCACGCGCACACCCTGCGCGGCCGCGAGCGCCGCCACGCCGGGCACGTTCGCGGGATACCCGTAGAGATGCGCAACGACGATCGTGTCGACACCGTGCGAGAGGACGCGCGCCACCGAATCGAGATCGGGAGAGAGCGTGAGTGGATCGATATCGTAGAGTCGCACCCGGAGCTGAGCGAAGATCGCGGCGGCGGCGATGTCGACGCATGCATATGCCGGAAGCGCGACCACTCCTCCGGCGCGGGTCGTCGCGCGCAGCGCGAGGGAGAGCGCGGAGGTACCGCTGTCAACGAGCGCGACGCTGGTTGCTCCGAACGCACGCAGCAGCTCGACGCCGAGTGACTCGCGCTCGCCGGAGCCGCCGCCAAGCGATGGCACGATCGCGCGAACAAGAGAGATCGCGGTGATCGTGGAGCTCACCGGGAGCTGGCGTCGGCCGATCAAGGGATGTAGCGCACGATCCGCGGACCGAGCATCGTCGCCAGAGAGAGGGGAAGCCGTTTCCAGATTCGCGGACCCCACGAATAACTGGAATCGGTTGGCGACGGCGTCTTCACGTCGGCGCTCGCCGCCTTGTCGTACCACCAGAGTTGCTCATCGCGCGTGCCCCATTGCGTCTTGAATCGATGCGTACCGCTTCCCGGCGTGGTGCGCCCGAAGTTGAACCTGGTGATCCCATTCTCGATCGCGCGCTCCATGAAGCGATAATACAGCAGCATGTTCGGCGCGATGCGCTTGTGCGCGTTGAGCGAGGACGCCCAGGTCATCTCGAGCTCGGTGCCCCAATGGAATGCGCATCCGCACGCGACCGGGCGCCCCCCGTACCACGCGCATGCGAACCACGCGTCGTCCGGGAACACGGCGGCGATCGTGTCGAAGAGCAGCCGCGACTGCGTGGGAGTGCCGAGATCGCGCATGTGGTGCGCGAAGACGTCGAAGAAGGGCGCGACCTGGTCGGCGCCGAATTTCACCGTCACGCCCTCCTTCTGCGGCCGGCGAACCTGGCTGCGCAGCTTCGCATCGAGGTGCTTCATGAGCGCGGGCTCGCTCTTCGGCAGGTCGAGCAGCACGGTGATCTTCCGATGCGAGACGGGAAAGTCGATCGGAAGCGGGATGCGGCTGCGAAACTCGAGGAGCTTTACTCCGGTGTCACGGGCCAGGCCGGAGGCGTGCGCGGCGAGCGCGACGATGGCGTCATCGGAGCCAAGCGGCCCTCCGTAGTTGAGGAAGGGCATCGACACGAGGTAGTGCCCGAACAGGATGCTCTTCACGCGCACGAGCGGGAGCACGCCAGCGAGCGCGCCGCCATCGTCGTACGCCGCGAGGTAGATGCACTCGTGCCCGAAGACGCGCTCCATCACGGCGCGCCAACCATACGAGTGAAAGTGCGTGAATCCGGGCGAGAGTCGAGCGAAGGCGTCCCACTCGTGCGCCGTTCCGGCGAATCGTTCGACGCGCGCGATCAATCGACGATGCTGGCCGCCCCCGATCTCGTCGCCACTGACTTTGGAAGCTTGAGGCACTGCGCTACGCTCCGGAATCGGAACTCCCCGAGCAGTCGCTCGAGAAGCGGCTGCGTCTTTCGCAAACCGGAATAGTGCCGCATGCGGGTGTGCCACGGCACGGCGATCCGGGGCTGATCGGGATCGAGCTCCCACGGATGAATGTAGAACATCGCGGGGACGCCGTTCTCATCGTGCTCGCGGAAGGCGCGCCGGATGAGCCGGAACGGGAGGTGGCGGAGATACGCACCGCCCGCGGCGGGAATGCGGATTCCGCGCCACTGCGTGGTGGCGAGCGGCAGCTCGGTGAGCGTACCGGCAGCGCGGTGAATGAGATGGGGAACCGGCGGTGCACTCGGGTAGCCGTATCCGGGACGCCGGATCGGGAAGAGGCTCGAATCATATCGAAAGCCCTCTTCGAGCAGAATATCGAACGCCCATTCGGTGCCCGGCGAGATCGAAAAGTTCGGAGCCCGGAAGCCCCACACCGCTGTGCCGGAAAGGTTTTCGAGAATCGACTTCGACACGCGAATGTCGTCGCGGAACTCGGCCGGCGTCAGGGTATCGACGCGGCGATGCCAGTGCCCGTGCGACGCGATCTCGTGACCAGCATCGACGATTCGGCGCATCAGAAACGGGTGGCGCTCCGCGACCCAGCCGAGCGTGAAGAATGTCGCGTTCGCCTCGTGCCGCGCGAGCAGCTCGAGCAGAATCCCGAGTGACTGCTCGAGACGGCTCGGATGCGAATCCCAATCAGATCGCTGCACAACGCGATCGAACGCGCCGACCTGGAAGTATTCCTCCACGTCGACCGTAAAGATGTGCTCAGTGGCGCAGTTGACCGGCAAGCTCATAGGGAGCGCCGACCTGCACGAAGGGATATTGCCTGCATTCTCGAGATGCAGTCTTGCAGTTAGGGTGCCACCTGCGGTATCCGTCACGCAGCCGTTCGATGTTGTAACATCCTGTTCCAGCGTTCACGTTCGCGTGACATTTCACACAGTAATTCTCAAAACGTACGCCACGGTCTGTTGCGTTGACACCACAAAAATCATTCGGACGAAAACTCTGGATTGCCGGGTTTCTGTTCATCGCCGTGCTGACGCTCACTCCACAGTACTCGGGCTCGAAGACACCGCCAAGTCTCTGTCTGTTGTGCGGAGACCAATCGATACTCGATGCCGTTCTCAACATCATCCTTTTCATCCCGTTGGGAATCGGGCTGCGCCTTGCGGGAATGTCGCGACGGCGCGCGTTCGCGATCGGATTGGTGACCACGATCACCGTCGAAACGCTGCAGCTCGTGATTCCCGGGCGCGATACCAGCCTCGGAGACATCTTCACGAATTCCTTCGGCGGATTCCTCGGCATCCTGTGCGCCGATGTGTGGCGCGTGGTGGTGTTGCCGTCGCGGCGCGCAGCCACGAGGCTGGCGATCGGATGGACGGTGCTATGGCTGCTCGTGTTGGCGATGAGCGGAGAGCTC
>DATHJR010000323.1:0-10940 GCA_035286525.1 Gemmatimonadaceae bacterium
ATGGATGCGCGCTCCAGCCCGCGGTCGTCTCGAATCCATCCAGCAGCCGCGCGGAGCTCGGGAGCGCAGGCACCTGCGCGCGCGCGGCCGTGGCCAGCGTCATCGCGCCCAGTAGCACTACATATCGTAGCAGCCGGCGACTCACCCCTTCACGCTCCCGGCCATCACGCCCTGGATGTAGTAGCGCTGCAGGATCAGAAAGACGATCACCACTGGGAGCACGGTGAGCACCGACCCCGCCATCATGAGCTCCGTGTCCTGCACGTGCTCGCCCACGAGGCTCGCGAGCGCGACCGGCAACGTGTAGCGGCGTTCATCCGACAGCACGATGAGCGGCCACATGAAGTCGTTCCACGTCGTGAGGAAAGTCCAGATCGCGAGCGTCGCGAGAATCGGCGTGATCGTCGGCAGCACGATCGAGCGATAGATGCGCGCCTCGCTCGCGCCATCGATGCGCGCCGCGTCGAGCAGATCATCGGGGATCGAGATCGCGTACTGCCGGATGAGAAAGATCCCGAAGATGCTCGCCATGCCCGGGATGATCACGCCCCAGTACGTGTTGATGAGATGGAGCGACTTCATCAACAGAAAGAGCGGGAGCATCGCGACCTGCAACGGGATCACGAGCCCCGCGCTCATCGCACGAAACACCGGCGCGCGGCCGCGAAAGCGCAGCTTGGCGAACGCGTACCCGGCCATCGAGTTCACGAGCAGCGACAACAGGGTGACGACGATCGAGATGATGCCGCTGTTGACGAGATACCGGCCCATGTTCAATCGAATGAATACATCACGATAGTGCTGGAGCGTCGGATGGTCGGGCCAGAGCCGCGGCGGGAACGTGTTCGCCATGCCGGTGGGCATGAAGGAGGCCGAGATCATCCAGAGAATCGGGAACAACGAGAGCAGTGCGCCGATGATGAGCGCGGCGTACAGCAGCACGGTCCCGATGCGCACGCGCCTCATGCCGCCAACCGGCGCTCGAGGCGCAGCTGGATCGCGGTCCACACGAGGATGATGAGGAAGAGCAGGAACGCGATCGACGCGGCGACACCAAGCCGCCACCAGCGGAAGCCCTCCTCGTACATGAACAGCACGAGGCTCGTCGTCGCCCCCAGCGGGCCTCCCGTCGTCATCACATACGGCTCGGCGAACAGCTGGAAGTAGCCGATCATCGTGACTACGCCAACGAAGAAAAAGGTCGGC
Source organism: Gemmatimonadaceae bacterium (assembly GCA_035286525.1). GTDB lineage: Bacteria > Gemmatimonadota > Gemmatimonadetes > Gemmatimonadales > Gemmatimonadaceae > FEN-1250. Next base: position 1,207 of record DATHJR010000323.1, read on the forward strand.
GCGAGATTGGGAAGCGTGACGTGCCAGAACTGGCGCACGGAGCCGGCGCCGTCGAGCGCCGCGGCCTCGTACAGGTCCTCGGGAACGGACTGCAGCCCCGCGATGAAGATCAGCATGTTGTAGCCGAAGTTCTTCCACACCGCGAGCAGAATGATCGCGGGCATCGCCCAGCGTGGATCGCCGAGCCAGTCGATGGGGTGGATGCCGACGGCGCCGAGCGCGTAGTTCAGGAATCCGTATTGCGGGTGATACAGGTAGCGCCAGACGATCGCGACGGCGACCAGTGTCGTGACGAATGGCAGAAAGTAGATCGTGCGGAAGAGAGTCTTGAAGCGCACGACCTTCGCGTTGAGCAGGAGCGCGGCGCCGAGCGAGGTGGCGACGGTGAGCGGGCCACCGATGAGCGCGAAGTAGAAGGTGTTCTTGAGCGCGAGCCAGAAGGTCGGATTCTGGAGGAGCTCCGTGTAGTTGCGGGTGCCGACGAATCGAACGTTGGACGGGTTCGCGACTGCGTACAGGTCGAAGTCGGTGATGCTGAGCAACAGCGACGCGCCGACGGGCAGAAAGAAGAAGACGGCGATGAGCGTGATCGCCGGTGCGACGAAGAGCCAGCCCGCGCGACCGGCGCGCCACTCGGGCGTTTTCGCCGCGATCATCGCGCGCGCGCCGGTCACCTGAGCTTCACCGCGGCGGCGGAGTCGTGCGGCGCGTGCGCGGCGCGCGCGAGGATCCAGCGACGCTTCTCGAGGATGCGGTCGACCTGCGCATCGAGCTGCGCGAGCGCGCGATCGGTGGAGAGCCCGCCGCGGATGGCACGCTCGGAGATGTCGATGATCTTCGAGGTGAGAAACTCCCACTCGGGGACCTTCGGAGTGGGGCGCACCCGCTGCAGCTGCGTGTAGAACGCCCGCGCGTACTTGTTGCCGGCGAGCGATGTGTCCTGCCACGCGTCCATCTGTGCCGGCAGATCACCGGTGAGCTGATAGAATCGCGCCTGGATGTCCGCCTTCGAGAGAAACTCGATGAGCTCCCAGGACTCCTTGGGATGCGCGGATCCCTTGAACATGACGAGACTGGAGCCGCCCGCGTTCGACACGCCCGATGGCGCGCCCGAGGGGCCGGGGAGAGGGGCCGTGGCCCACAGGTGCTGCATCTCGGGCGGCAGGCGGTGCTGGAACTCGCCGATGTTCCAGGGGCCCGTGATCCACATCGCGAAGGTGCCGCGCTCGAATTCCTGATAGGGGTTCGCGATATCATTGTTGCCGGCCACCGGTGCGAGGCCATCGCGGAAGAGCTTGATGTAGAACTCGAACGCACCGCGGAAGGCCGGCTCCTCGAACGCGCCGTAGCGGCCGCCGTCCTTCAACAGCGGCGACTGACTCTGCAGCCCGAACACCACGGGCTGCATCCATTCGTTCGTCGGCAGGAAGATCGCCCACTGGCGCTTGTCGGCCTTCTTCTGGATCGCCTGCATCGCCTCGCGCCAGCCGGCCCACGACTGCGGCATCGAGTCGTAGCCCGCGGCGGCGAGGATGTCCTTTCTATAGAAGAGAACGCGCGTGTCGACGTACCATGGAATCGCGTAGATCGTGTCGTTGAGGACGTTCGTCTCCCAGATGCCGGGGAACACGCGCGATGCCTTCACGATCGCCGACTGCGCGACGTACTTATCGAGTGGAAGAATCGCGTCCACCGCCTGCAGCTCGGGCACCCACGTGTTGCCGAGCTGCGCGAGGTCGGGTGTGACGTTGCCGACGAAGGCGGTGAGGAGCTTCTCGTGCGCCGCGGTCCACGGTATTTGCTGCACGCGCACACTGACGTTGGGATGCTGCTGCTCGAACTCGCGTACGAGCTGCTGTACGTGCTCGCCCTCCGCGCCCAGGGCCCAGAAGCGGAGCGTGATGCGCTGCTCGCGCGCCTCGGCGCCGCGGCACGCGGCGAGCGCGCACGCCGCGATGATCCATCGGGCAGCGCGCCAGCGCGGCATCAGTGCGCGCCCTTCGCCTGCGTGGCCGAGGTGAGCCAACCGCCGGTGAATCCCGCGCGCTGGAGTCCGCGCACTAAATACTGGTTCGTGCGCATCTTCTTCCAGATCAGCTCACTGTGATAGTTCTCGATCATCGCGATGATCGGGCCCTGGTCGAGGCCAAGGTTGTCGGTGTCGAACCAGCCCATGCCGGGGACGATCCGGCCGGCCGTAATCGGACCGCCCACCGCGAGTGACGGATTGAATGCGTCGATGAATCCGTACTGGCCGAAAACATTGTCACCGTACTTGTCGCGCATGGCGACGAGCGCTTCGATCGTGATGTCGGGTGCGAAAGGAACCGAGCCGCCGGCGGCGGTTGGCGCGATCGTTCCGTCGTCGCGGGTTTCGGTGAAGTCGGTGCCGCGCGCGGCGTAGCCGTAGAAGCGGCGTGACGTTCCGGCGATGGTGAGGGTGCCGTCGAAGGGACCGTCGCTCGCGGTGAGTCCCCAGATGTTGGCGGCGAAGCCGGGCCACTTGTTCGGATTGTCCGCGGCGTACGCGCGCTGCGCGACGGTGGCGCGGCGCGAGTTCTCGAAGTAGTCGATACCCTTGCCGCGCATGTACGCGTCCTGGATGCCGCGGAAGTCTATCCACACCTGCGAGTACTGGTGCCCGAACAGCGGCGCGAAGCCGACATGTGCCTGCCCGTAGTACGTGCCCCACTCATAGGTGCTCGTCCACTTCGTCCACGCCGCGCTGTCGATCGGATGCGTAGGCGAGCCGAGAGCGAGGATGTACAGGAGCATCGCCTCGTCGAGCCCCTTCCATTGATACGTGTTGAACGTCGTGTTCTCCGGCGCCCAACCCATGGACACCAGCGGCGGCTGGTTCTGGAACCAGGCCCAGTCGACGCGACGGTAGATTGAATCCGCATACGCGCGGATCGAGACCTCACCCGGGTCCGCGCCGTCGAAATACGATTGCGAGAAGAGAATGCCGGCGAGGAGGAGCGACGTGTCGATGGACGAGAGCTCGACGTCCTTGTACCGCATCCCCGTGTCCATGTCGAGGAAGTGGTAGAAGAATCCCTTGTAGCCGGCGACGCCGCTGGCGGCCGGTCCCTGCGGAAGCGCGTACAGGAACCGCAGCGTTTGCAGCGTGCGATCGCGCGCGTCGGCGCGGCTCACGTATCCGCGCTCCGCGCCGATCGCGTACGCATTGAGTCCGAAGCCGACCGCCGCGATGCTGGAGAATGTGTGCGTCGGGTAGCGGTCGGGGATGAGGTGCGTGGTGGGATTCTGTGTATCCCAAAACCAGTGGAACGTGCGCTCACTCACCGTATCGAGAAAGGCGATGGCGCGCGGTGTGGGCGGAGGCGGCGCGGGAGGAAGTGGCGCGCTGGCATCGCTGCTCTGGCACGCGGCGAGAGCGAGGGCGAGCGCGGACAACGCGCGGGGAAGCGCGCGCGTGTGGCGGGCGGTGCTGCTCTGCAGACGCATCAAGAAAAGCTAACGGCGAGGAACAAAGAGGCGCCGGCCACATGGCCGACGCCTCAATGCCCCTACTCGAGGTTATTTGAAGTCGTACTGCACGCCGAACTGGTAGCGACGGGGATCGGTGACGACGCAGCCCGGGAGTCCAAAGCTTGCATTTGGATTTCCTGGAGCACCGACGAACCCGCTGTAGCAGCCAAAGTTCTGTGAGTTGAAGACATTGAACACCGACGCGGTCACGCCAATGTTGTTGCCGCGATAGGCCAGGAAGTCCTTGCGAAGGCGGAAGTCGACTTCCTTCTGCCAGGGCGAACGACCCTGTCCCAGAAACTCCTGCTGCGTTCCCGTTCCTGCAGTCACGATCTGATTGATCGTGTAGGGTAGCCCGGAGCCGAACGTCCCAAAACCGCTGAACTGCAGTCCCCATGCGAATGGCACATCCGTCACGAAGTTTGCGACGATCTGGTGACGCTGATCGTTGGCTGACGGATGCCGCGCGTTTGCGCCGATGAGCACCTGCGGGAAGCTGAACAGATCGCCGCCCTCCTGCTCCGACTTCGAGAGCGTGTACGCGACTCCGGCCCCCCATCCATAATTGCTCAGCGTGTTCTTCGAGTACGGACGATCGAGTGTCAGGAACATGGCCTTGTACCAGTTGTGCACGTTGTTGTTACCGACGAGCACGTTCAGATACGCCGGAATGTTCGCGGAGATACAACAATCGTTGGTGGCGGGGTTGTAGGTCAGGTTCGCCCACTCGTAGCTGTACCCGTTGTACCCACGCGATCCGTTATAGCTGACGCTTCCATTGAAGCCGCCGAAATCATGCCGCAAGCCCGCGGACCACTGCCTTGAATTGGGTGGCTTGAGGTCGTTCGGCACGAGGTAGATCTCCTGCGCCGGCGCATGACCGCTGTTGATGAGTCCCAGCAGTCCCGCGCGGCTCATGTCGCCCGGACTCCACTGGATGCGATTCGGATCCGTGGTGGCGGTATCGGAAAAGAGGAACGTGTACTGCTGGAATTGGCGGCGGTACGTCTCGTCGAACGTCGCATTGAAGTTGAGCCGGTCGTAGAAGATACCGGCACTCGCGAAGATCGTCGTCTTGGCCGCCTCGTCGAGCGCGTACGACACGCCGAATCGCGGCTGAATCGCGCCCAGATAGAGTTTGCGCTGCGTTCCATCCGTGAAGTAGCGATTGGGATCCACGTTTACGAAGAGCGAGTCGTGATACGCAGTCACCGAATCGCGAATCGCCTGCGGGGTTACATAGTTCCGATTGTACATCCCCGTCTCGACATCCCAACGCACGCCGATGTTGAGCGTGAGGCGCGACGTCGGGCTCCAGTCATCCTGCGCGAAGGCGCCGAGCTGCGTGTTGTTCTGCGCGGCGGTGCCGTTACCGATGCCGAAGTTGGCCTGCACCGGATTCGTGTAGCCGTTGCTGTTGTCGAAGATGAACAGCGGGTTGCCGTTTAGATCCTTGTTGAAATTGTACTTATCGAAGTCGCCGTTCACACCAATCTTGAACACGTGCGAGCCGGCCCAATTGAAACCCGTGTAGGTGAAGTCGTCACGAAGCGAGATACGCTTCTGCGTGAGATCCTGGAAGGTGGTGCCGCCGCCGAACGTGCCGATGCCGTTGTACTGCTGGCCAACGGTGTTGAAGTCGAGGGGATTCGTGTTCCACTCATACCATTGATAGCCGGCCATGGCCTCGTTGGTCCAGTTCGATCCGTAATACGTGTGCTTCAGATTGGCGCCGTATACATTGCTTATCTGGTTATCCGCGGCGGAGAACGTTTTGTCCTGTCCGGCGAACTGGCCGCCGAAGTCACGGGTCTCGTGCTCCTTGCGCAGATTGCCCGTGAGCTCGAGCAGCTGTTTGTCGCTCATGTTGTACGTGAGCTTTGCGAATCCGAGATTTTCCTTGAAGGGCGCCTGATGCGAGCTGATGTCGAAGCCGGCGATCGCCGGCGGATAATCCGCTGGAGTGCCACTGAGCTGTACGGTTCCAAGACGCTGCTGGAAGTTGCCCTCATAGGTGCCGAAGAAGAACAGCTTGTCCTTGATGAGCGGGCCGCCGGCGCTGCCACCGAACAGGTAGCGCGTGTAGTCGGGCTTCACGAACGTTGGATCGGTCGCATGGCGGTGCGCCGCGAACGTGTCCAGCGAGACGAGCCCCTTGTTCTGGTAGTCCAGAAAGGTGCTTCCCTCCCATGTGTTGCCGCCCGACTTCGTGACCGCCGTGATGATGGCGCTCGAGGCCTTCTGGTATTCCGCCTTGTAGTTGTTCGTGATGATGCGGAATTCCTGAACTGCATTGCGCGGGAACGGATTGCCGCGGCTCGCGTCCTGTCCGGCCACGCCTCCCGTGATGATGTCGTTCTTGTAGCTCTGCCCATCGACGAACAGATTCACCTGCTCGGCGGGCGCCGCACCGGAGGTGAATTCCTTGGCAACTCCATCGATGCGATCCGGCGTGACGTGCACGCCCGGCGCGAGCTGCGCGAGGTCGAGAATGTTGCGGCTCGGCGTCGGCAACTGGGTAATCTGCGCCTGCGTGACGTTGGTCGCTGCCTCGGAGGTGCGTGTCTCGGCCACAGCGGCAGCGCCAGTTACGGTCACCGTCGCCAGCTGCTGTGCTCCGGCCGTCAACGAGAAGTCGTTGCTCAGCACCTGGCCGACCTGCACGATCAGGGTACGCGTTATGGCAACGAAGCCGATGCGGCGCGCCGACATGGTATAGCGTGCGGGCCGAAGACCGTTGAGCGAGTAGTATCCTTCGGCGTTCGTGACAGCGTTTCGCGTGATGGTCGTGCTGCTGTCGACGGCGCTGATCTGCGCTTCGGGAATCGGCTGCCCGTCGGCGCCGCGAACGTATCCGCGAACGGAGCCTGTGTTCGTTTGCGCGCTCGCGCGCGCTGCGGGAAGAAGAGCAACGGCCGCGAGCGCGAAACACGTGAGCGCTCGGGCCACGCGATTCCTCACGCGACTGGTAAAGACAAACCGGAACGACATAGTGTGTATCTCCTCCGAGTGAAGCTGGGTGACGAGCGGGACCAACGAGGGGCGAACGGGACGAGCGTACATCAGGAGACGAGTCCTCCGCAGGACGCGCGGATGACGAGGGTGGTGGAGAGCTGAAGCTGTTGATGCGGGCGATTGCCCTGTCTGAGTGACGTGAGCAGCAGCGCGGCGGCGCGTTCGCCGAGCTGGCTGATGTCGACGTGAACGGTCGAAAGCGGCGGGTTCATGTAGCGCGCGAGCGGGATGTCATCGAAGCCGGCGACGGCCACGTCGTCGGGCACGCGCAGTCCCGCCTCGCGGAGCGCGCTGAGCGCACCGATCGCCATCGAGTCGTTGGCGGCGAAGATCGCCGTGGGCCGCGGCTCGAGCTCGAGCAGCTGCGACACGGCACCATACCCCGACAGCTCGCTGAAATCGCCCCGCACCACGAGCGATGCCTCGTGCTCGATCCCGCTCTCCGTGAGCGCCGTGTGATAGCCACGCAGACGCTCGGCCGCGTCGTAATTGCGCTGCGGGCCGCAGACCATGGCGATGCGTCGGTGGCCCCGCGCGATGAGATGGCGGGTCATCTCGCGCGCACCTTCGTGATTCTCGATGGTGATGGTGTCAAACGACTTCGCTTCAGCGCCGCCGTTGAGCAGCACCACAGGAAAACTTCCCTGCAGCGTCTGCAGCGTCCGCCGCGCCTCGAGGTCGGGCGACATGATGATCAGTCCGTCCACTCGGCCGCGCATCGAACGGAGCGCGGCATCGATCTCATCCTTCGAGTCGTGCGAGCTCGACACGAGAATGTGATAGCCGGCGGCCTGCGCCGTGTGATCGATGCCGCGGATGATCTCGGAGAAGAACTCGCCGTAGAGATCGGGAAGAAGCACGCCGAGCGCGTGCGTGGTGCGCGTGATGAGACTGCGCGCGGCTCCATGCGGCGAGTAGCCGAGTCGCGCCGCGACCGCAGCGACTCGCTGCCGGGTTGCGGTGCTCACGAAGGCCGCCTCATTCCAGACGCGTGACACGGTTGCGACAGACACTCCTGCTTCTCGTGCGACATCCTTGATCGTCACCAAGAGGGCTCGGCTCCGTCAGAGTGCGCTGTAAACGATTTCAGTAATCGATTCCAATGTATCCCTGCCGTCAAGGGCAGGTAACGACCCATACCTCCGGACAGGGGTTCGCGATGATCGGGCGGTCCCGTAAATGCGGGCCGATCAGACCGAATGTCGCCCGAAGCTGGGCCGCCCGTTCCCTCGTCAACCCCGCCAGATTCGCGAGAACCATGACCGAACCGTCCATCGTCCCGCCGTCGCGCATCGTCATCGCCGGAGGCAGCGGTTTCATCGGCTCCGCACTCTCAGCTCATTTCCAAAAGCGAGGGCACGACGTCGTCGTGCTCACGCGAAAGGCCCAGGCGCGTGACGATGGCGTTCGCGAGGTCGCGTGGAACGGGCGCAGCTTCGGTCCGTGGGCGAGGGAGCTCGACGGCGCGGCGGCCGTGGTCAACCTCACGGGGAAGAGCGCGAACTGCCGGCACACCGACAAGAACCGGCGCGAGATCATCGCGTCGCGCGTCGTCTCGGTGCGCGCCAACGCCGACGCCATCGGCGCGAGCGCCTCACCCGTGCCCGTCTGGATTCAGGCGGGCGCCGTCGGTATTTATGGAAACGCCGGTGACGCGCTCTGCGACGAGAACGCACCGCACGGCCACGACTTCATGGCCGATGTATGCGAACAGTGGGAAGCTGCGTTCCGCGCTGCACTCACCTCGAGCACTCGTCGAGTGGTGCTGCGATTCGGTATGGTGCTCGGACGCGACGGTGGCGCGCTCCCCGTGCTCGCCCGTCTGGCGCGCTGGGGACTCGGCGGCACCATCGGTAGCGGGCGCCAGTACATGAGCTGGATCCACGTCGACGATCTCGTCGCCCTCGTCGAGCGCACGATCGGAGCTCGGGAGATGACCGGACCGTACAACGCCGCGAACCACGTACCGGCGACGAACGCGGCATTCATGCAACGGCTCCGTCACGCGGTCCATCGCCCATGGAGTCCGCCCGTACCGGCGTTCGCGGTCTCGATTGGCTCGTACCTCATCGGCACGGAGCCCTCGCTCGCGCTGCACGGCCAGCGATGCGTGCCGCGACGACTCGATGCGGAGGGGTTCGTGTTCGCACACGAGAATCTCGATGAGGCGCTGAGGGGGTTGCTCTCGTGACACCAGTTTCCTGGTCGCGCCGGGTGCGTGGCGCCGTGGCGTTCGCGGCGGCGATGCTGGCGAGCGCGCCGCGACTTGCCGCGCAGGAGATGCCCGACTCGGGTGGTGCGCACCACGACATTCACCACGACGCCCCGCAAGCGGGCCCCGAGCCGCGGCTCGGAGAGATATCGTTCGCGACATCGGCGTCGCCCGCTGCGCATCGCGCGTTCATCCGTGGCATGCTCTTCCTGCACAACTTCGACTATCCGCAGGCGGCGGTCGCGTTCCGCGAGGCGCAGGCGCTCGATCCGGGCGACGTGATGTCGTACTGGGGCGAGGCGGTGAGCTACACGCACCCGGTGTGGAATGAGCAGGACACGGCGGCCGCGCGCGCCGCGCTTCGCCGGCTCGCGCCCACGCCTGCGGAGCGACTCGCGAAGTCGCGTACACCCCGCGAGCGCGCGTGGCTGGCGAGTGCGGAGGCGCTGTATGACGACGATGTGAGCAAGGCGCGGCGCGACACGCTGTTCACTGCGAGTCTCGATACGCTGCGCACCGCGTACCCACACGACATCGAGGCGCAGCTCTTCTATGCCTTGTCGCTGCTGGGCTTGAATCAGGGCGATCGCGACGTGCCCACCTATCTACGCGCGTACGCGATCGCGCGGCGCGTGTTCGCCGCGCATCCAAATCATCCGGGCGCCGCACACTACGTCATCCACGCCGTGGACGATCCCGCGCACGCCGCGCTCGGCCTCGACGCCGCGCGCGCCTACAGCCGCATCGCGCCCGACGCATCGCACGCCCAGCACATGACCTCGCACATCTTCATCGCGCTCGGCATGTGGGACGACGTGATCGCCGCAAACGTGCGGGCGCAGCACACGCTGCGTTCCGGCGAACGCATGACGTACGCACATGGGGCGCAGTGGCTGATCTACGGGCTGCTGCAGGAGGGGCGATACGCGGAGTCCGGGCGGTGGGTGGACACGATGCGCGCGCAGACCGCTCGTTTCGCACAGGGCGGGAAGAAGAATCACGACGAGGAGCAGGA
>DATHJR010000324.1:0-2891 GCA_035286525.1 Gemmatimonadaceae bacterium
ATTGAGCGCAGCGGCAGTGAGCAGGTCGACATCCGAAGGCGAGCGGCGCAATCCTTCGGCGTACTCAGTGCCGGCACGCTGGAAATCTGCCTTGACGTCGGCATAGTAGTCGCCGAGAGCCAGGTGTGCATCGGCGCGCTCGGGGGCGAGTGCAAGCGCGCGCTCCGCCGCCCGGCGAGAGAGCTCTGCAGTCTCCGGAGATGGGGCACCATTGACATACGCGATTGCATACGCGCGCGCGAGGCGCGTCCATGCCAGTGCAAAGTTGGGATCGATCGCCGTGGCTTGCTCGTAATAGCCCGCCGCTCGGCGCAGAGTCATCGCCTCGGTGACGGACAAATTCCCCGAGACCGCGTCGCCGCGGAGGAAGGCATCATACGCCGCGAGATTCGTCGTCGGCCGCTCCACGAGCTTGCGCTGCGCACTGTCCGCCAGCGCAACGTTGAGCGCATTGGCCACTCTGCTCGCAATGTCCGCCTGCACCCGAAACACGTCCGTCAAGTTTGCGTCGAAGGATTCCTGCCACGTCGAAGACGCGGTCGACGCCTTGATCAGCTCCGGGCTCACCTGTACCCGGCTCGTGCCGTCCGCCGCCTTGGCCCACCGCACCTTGCCGATCAGGAGATAGTCGACGCCAAGCTCGCGCGCGATCTGTTGCGGTGACTTCGTCGTGTGACGGTACTCTCCGGAACTGCTCGACGCTGTAACCTGCAGACCGGGCATCGAAGTCAGCTTGCCTCGCACGGCATCCGTGATGCCGTCGGCAAAGTACAAGTCGGCCGAGTCGCCCATGTTCTGAAACGGCAGCACCGCCACGAGGCGTGTCCCGGTAGGCCGGTCGCTCATCCGGGATCGGCTCCAGCCGAACAGCAGCCCGAGTCCGATGGCGACTCCCAAAACCAGCGCGGCGAAAAGAGGGCGACGGGAGAGCATGCGGAAAGGGCCACCGCCTGTGGACGACGTCGACGCACGATCCGTTGGCGGCACGACAGGTGGCGCGGCCGGCACGACTGGCGCAGCGGTCGTTACCGCTCCCGAGGAGAGAGCGCGCGCAAACTCGGCCGCGCTTGTAAACCGGTCCGCCGGAACGGTCGCCAGCGACTGCGTCACGGCGCGCGCGATTGCCTCCGGTACCGCGGGCCGTGCCGCGCGCACGTCGGGCGGCGCACTCGTGAAGCGCTTCGCGATCACCGCCTGAGCCGTAGGACCCGTGAACGGCGGCTCGCCGGCGAGCATCTCGTACAACACGGTGCCCAGCGAGTAGATGTCCGTGAGCGCGCTGACATCCGACTCGCCCGACGCCTGCTCGGGACTCATGTACGCGGGAGTGCCCAGCGTGAGCCCGGTCTCGGTGAGACGCGCGCCGCCTGGCGTCAGCGAGCGCGCGATGCCGAAGTCCGCGACGAGCGTGTTGCCATCCTCGGTGAGCAGCAGATTCTCGGGCTTGATGTCGCGGTGAATCACGCCATGCTGATGCGCGTACTGAAGCGCCTGCGCCGCCTGCGTCGCAATTCGAATCGCGTCCGCCACCGGCAGCTGCGTCTCCCGCGTGAGCCGGTCGCGCAGCGATTCTCCTTCCACGAAGGGCATCGTGAACCAGAGCCGCCCCGCGCTCTCACCGGAATCGAGCACGGTGAGGATGTGCGGATGCTGCAGTCGCGCGGCGAGCCGAATCTCGCGCTGAAAGCGCTCGGGGCCGAGCGCGCTGCCGAGATCGGGATGCAACACCTTGAGCGCCACGTCGCGACCGTGACGCAGGTCGTGCGCGAGGTAGACGGTCGCCATCCCGCCAGCGCCCAGCGTGCGCACGATGTCGTAGGTGCCCTTAAAGGAGAGCTGCAGCTGTTCGGGAAGCTCCACGGCACCGGCGGATAGGAGTGACAGCGAATATGGGGTCCCGTCAACGCCACGGCAAATAGTAGCTCTACCCCGGATCGTGCCATGCTGCTATCGTATTGCGACGCGGCACCTTACTCATCGAGGGCGTGTTCTGAGCGAACTTCAGCAGCAGCTTCGAGTCGGTCTTGCCAGCTATGCGATCGAGCGCGAGCTTGGGCGCGGCGGCATGGCGACCGTATTCCTCGCCCAGGACGTTCGACACGGGCGCCCCGTTGCCCTCAAGGTGCTACATCCGGAGCTCGCCGCGAGCCTAGGGCCCGAGCGATTCCAGCGCGAGATCCGCGTGGCCGCGCGGCTCCAGCACCCGCACATCCTCACGGTACACGATTCCGGCGTCGTCGAGCCGCTGCCGGGGAGCGGTGGCACGCCCGCGTACTGGTTCACCATGCCGTACGTCGAGGGTGAAAGTCTTCGCAGCCGCCTTCAGCGCGAGCGCCAGCTCCCGCTGGACCAGGCGCTCCAGATCGCGCGCGAGGCCGCACGGGCGCTCGACTACGCGCACCAGCACGGCGTGATCCACCGCGACATCAAGCCCGAGAACATCCTGCTCACCGAGGACGGCTCGACACTCGTTGCCGATTTCGGCATCGCGCGCGCGCTCGTCGGTGACGAAGGTCTCACGCAAACCGGGCTCGCGATTGGCACACCGGCCTACATGAGCCCCGAGCAGGCGAGCGCGGACAAGAGCACCGACGCGCGCACCGACATCTACTCGCTGGGCGTCGTGCTCTACGAGATGCTCGCCGGTGAGCCGCCCTACACCGGTGCGACGGCGCAGGCCATCATCATGAAGCGCTTCACCGAGCCGGTGCCGAGCGTGCGCACGACGCGGCCGAACGTGCCCGAAGCGGCGGATATGGCGATACGGCGCGCCCTCGCGCCCATTCCCGCCGATCGCTTCGGCAGCGCCGCGGAATTCGCACGTGCAATCGGACCCGCGGTGACATCGACGGCGACAGCTGCACAGGAGCGTGCACCGAGTGCAGCCACGC
>DATHJR010000325.1:0-3736 GCA_035286525.1 Gemmatimonadaceae bacterium
ACGGGCGCACGCAGTCGGCGCAACACCACGATCACGAGCCCGATCCCCGCCGAGAGCGCGACGAACGGCGTGATCCACGCGGCGAGATCGAAGCCGGAGGACGGCGGCGCCATCAGCACGCGGTCACCGTACACCTTCGTAAACGCCGCGATGATCTCGGGCGCGGAGTAGCCGCCGGCAACGAGCGCCATCACATCCTTGTGCATCGCCGGCGATACCTCGCACGAAAAGTCCGTCGTGCGACAGGTATACACGTCGAGGTTGCATCCGCACTGGCAATGGATGTGATGCTCGAGCAGGTCGCGCTTCGCCTGATCCATCACGGGCGCGCCCTTCGCGGGGAGCTGCACCGGCTTGTAGCGATCGCTTTCCATCGGAGCGTTGGCGGCGCCGGTGTTCACCTGCCCTTCTTCCTGCTGCGCGCGCGCGGTACCCGCGATCAACAGCGTTGCCGCCCCGGCCGCCGACGCCGTGAGGAAGCGGCGCCGGCTCATCGTCGCGTCGCTCATGTGTGCTGCTCCGCCGGCTGCAGCACCGTGGAGTAGCCCGCCTGCGCGCGCCGCCGTTCGGCCTGAGGCCACATCACGATCAGTCCGCCGATCGCCATGATCAACCCGCCGTACCACACCCACCACACGAGCGGATTGAAGGTGATCCGCATCTCCGCCGTGTCTTCGCCGATCACGCCGGCGAGAACGACGTACACATCCTCGCGAATCCCTTCCATGATCCCGACCTCCGTGGCCGGTTGGAACGTCGGCACGCCGCGGCTATCGGTGTACTGGCGCTTCTCGGTCTTGATCACGCCCACCCGCTTGCCGTTGCGGTATGCATCGAGCAGCACCGCGGTAGTCTGGCGATTGAGCTCGTCGTAGCGCGACACACCCTGGCTCACGAAGCGCCACTGGTTGCCGTACGGATCCGTCGCCTCGTACTTCTCGCCACCCTTCAGCGTGACGTCGAACTCCTCCTTGAACGCGAGTCCGGCGAAGGCGGCGAACAGAATGACGATGCCGACGTGCACGATGTATCCTCCGTAGCGACGGCGATTGCGCGCGACGAGGCGCACCAGCGCCATCACCGGGTTCTCGCCGTACATCCGGCGGCGCGCGCCAACGCCCTTCCAGAATTCCTGAATGATCGTTCCGCTCACGAATCCGCACAGCGTGTACGCGACGAGCGCACCGAAGTCGCGCATGCCGAGCGCGAAGAGCGCCGCACCGGCGGTGATTCCCGCGAGCAGCGGACCCGTGAACTGGCGCTTCAGATTCTCCGCGGAGGCGCGTCGCCACGCGATCAGCGGCCCGATCCCCGTGAGCGCAAGGAGCGCGAGGCCGAGCGGGATGTTCACCTTGTTGAAGAACGGCGGACCGACCGTGATCTTGTTGTTCGTCACCGCCTCGCTGAGAATCGGGAAGAGCGTTCCCCACAGCACCGCGAAGGCAATACCCACGAGCAGCAGGTTGTTGAAGAGGAAGCTCGCCTCGCGGCTCACGAGGCTCTCGAGCTCCGCCTTCGCCTCCAGATCGTTCAGCCGCGTCGCGACGAGGTACGCGGTCACGGCAATCGAGATCATCAGAAAGCCGAGGAACCAGTAGCCCACGTTCGATTGCGCGAACGAGTGCACGCTCGAGATGATCCCGCTACGCGTGATGAAGGTGCCGAGGATGGCGAGCAGAAACGCCGACACGACGAGCGTGACGTTCCACTTCCGAAGCATCCCGCGCTTTTCCTGCACCATGATGGAGTGCAGGAAGGCCGTGTTCACGAGCCACGGCAGAAACGACGCATTCTCGACGGGGTCCCACGCCCAGTAACCGCCCCAGCCGAGCTCGACGTACGCCCACCACATGCCGAGGATGATTCCCGTCGTGTTGAAGAACCACGAAACCAGCGTCCAGCGTCGCACCGCGGCGAGCCAGCCGGCGTCGAGTCGTCGCGTGATCAGCGCCGCGATTGCGAAGGCGAATGGAACCGCCGTGCCGATGTACCCGAGATAGAGATTCGGCGGATGGATCGCCATTCCTGGATTCTGCAGCTGCGGATTGAGCCCCGTGCCGTCGGGCGGAATCCAGTCGAGCCGCGCGTACGGATTCGATCCGAAGCAGAGCGTCGCCACGAAAAAGAGCGTGATGGCGGAGAGTGTCGCGGTGACGTAGGGCATCAACTCGCGGTTGCGCGAGCGATTCGTCCAGACGGCGATCGCGGAGTAGCCCGAGAGGATGAATGCCCACAGCAGCAACGAACCCGACTGCCCCGCCCAGAACGCGGTCACCTTGTAGATCGACGGCAGGTTGGCACTCGTGTACGACGCGACGTAGCGGAAGGAAAAATCGGAGTGCACGAGCGCCGTCCACAGTCCGAGCGCCGCCAGCAGCAGAAAGCCAAAGGTCGCGTACGACGCGCGCTCGGCGCTCGCGATCAGTTCGGGTCGCCTGTAATGGCCTCCCGCAAAGCCCACAGCCGTTCCCCAGGTCGCCATGAGCAGCGCGACCCAGAGCGACAGCTCACCGATCAGGATCATGAGTGGGCGGCCGCAGGCGCCGACGTGTAACCGGGCACGCTGCGATATTTCTCCGGAGCGTTTTCATAGCGCGACGCGCACTTGGCCAGTACGGTGGTCGCGCGAAAGGTGCCGTCGTGCGCCAGCCTTCCCTCGAGCACGACGTCGACGCCGTCGGTGAACGTGTCGGGCGGCAGACCGCGGTACGAAACCGGATAGATGCGCGCGCCATCCGTGACCGAAAAGGTCATGGAGCGCCCCGATTGATCGCGTACGATCGAGCCGGGAACGACGCGCGCGCCCACCTTCACACCGGTCTCGTAGAAGGATGGATCGGCCGAGATCTTCGTCGATAGCTCCGTGGGCGTGAGGTAGTACACGCCGGTCTGGCGAATCGACGTGACCATCAGATAGGCCGCTGCACCCAGAATTACGGCTCCGCCGAGCAGAAATTTATTCCGCGCCTTCATTCGTCGCCTCCGCACTGGCGGACATCAATCTTCCTTCCGTTCCGTCGTTGCCTCGCGGCGCACGTGCGCCATGATCGCTTCGAGCTCCGCCTCCGCCTGCGCTCGCTCCTCCGCGCTCCACGCCGACGTTCTGCGTGTCACTTCACGCACTCGCTCGAGCATCTCGCTCACGAGTGAACGGAGAACCTCGTTCGTGCGCCGGTCGTCGGTGCCTGTGGACATCGCATCCCCGTTGGCGGAGTCGGTCATGAATGGCCCTGGGAAAGGTTGCCGTTCCATCGGTTCCGCGAGCACGTCCAATATAGGGCGCGGCGCCATCCTTCAGTAGTACAAACAGTGGTTCAAGAACCCGCGGGAGCGCCTCACCGGGTGTGCGCGAGCAGCGCCATAGCCGCGGCGTTTCCCGCGACATCCCACGTCAAATCCTTCACGCTGAAGAGTCCGTACGAGTGATGATCGTAAAGCTCCTTTCCAACCCCTGCTCCGAGCGTGATAGTCGATGCGGCAATGAGCGCCGGGTCGTGACGCACGTGTGCCGTGCGCAAGGCGCTATAAGTAATGCTTTCGACGAACGCGGACATGAAGAAGTGTTTAACTTTGTCCGCGCCGAACCAGTGATCGCCGGCTCCGGCGTGCAATCCAATGACCAGTACGAACCCGCGCATCAGGCGCTCCTGCGCGCCGCGTTCGCGCCCCAAATGGCCGCCAGCTCGACGCCGAGGAGATCGAGCGCGCACTCGAGCAGGTCGCGATGGCGCGGCGC
>DATHJR010000326.1:0-2145 GCA_035286525.1 Gemmatimonadaceae bacterium
CGACGACGGCGCCCTCGCCGAACTGGTCGCGGTCCTTGAGCAGCTGGGCCACGGCGGGGGCGAGGCCAACGCGCTCGCGCTCGAGCGCCTCCAGGCCGTGCACCTTCCCCTGCAGCGAGGTCCACAGCTCCTCGGTGCGCAGCCGCTCGCCTCGCGCGGCGCCCTCGCGTGCACGCGCTTCATCGGCGCCTGCGCGCGCGTGCGTCACGTTCGCGGCCATCTCGGCAGCGTTGGCGTCGGCCTCCTCTTTGTGCCGGTGGGCGAGAAGCAGCTCGTCGGCCGCGGCCTTCACCGCGTCGGCGATCTGCTCGCGATCGGCGCCCAGCTGGTCCCCGCGTTGCGCGAGCTCGCGCTGCTCGCGCTCGGCGCTCTCGCGGTCGAGCTCCAGGCGACGCCCTTCGTCGCGCAGCTCGCGCGTGCGGCGCTCGTTCTGCTCGAATGCCTCGCGCGCGTTGGTCACCGAGGTCCGTGCGCCCTCCTCGGCGCGCGCGCGCGCGGCGAGTGTCTCGCGGGCACCGGCGAGCTCTCCCTCGAGCTCGGCTCTCTCCTGCGCCACGGCGTTGCGGTCCTCGGCGAGACGGTTGCCGAGCTCCTGGCCGGACTGCCGCTCGGCGTCCGCGCGCGCGCGACGCGCCAGCGCGTTGCGCTGACGCTCTTCGGCCACCTTGAGCTCACTCTCCAGCGTCATCGCGTTCGCGCGCTGCTCGCTCACGAGGCGCGAGAGCTCCGTACGTCCCGCCTCCGCGGCGGTGCGTGCGCCGTACGCGCTTTCGCGCTGGCGCTCTACTTCGTGCACGCGATGCTCGGCGACCGGCAAGGCCTCGCGCAGCGACGCGACCTGCACCTCGAGACTCGCGAGCTCGGTCTGCCACGCTTCCATCTCTCGCGAGACGAGTGAGATCTCGGCGACGAAGCGCTTCGCCATCAACTCGCCGTGACGCTCGGCCTTCTTGCGCTGGCGCGCGAGCGAGCGGACCTGACTTTGAACCTCGGAGACGAGATCGTCGAGCCGCGAGAGGTCGACCGTCGTCTCCTCGAGGCGTCGCGCCGTGGTGCGACGGCGATCGCGATAGAGGCCGACGCCGGCGGCTTCCTCGAACAGCTCGCGACGGTCATCGGGGCGATCGGAGAGGAGTGCGTCGATCATCCTCGCTTCGATCACCACGCCGCTGTCGGCGCCGAGCCCGGTGCCGCGAACCATGTCGTGAATATCGCGCAGCCGGCATGAGGTGCCGTTGAGCATGTACTCGCTCTCGCCGCTGCGCGACAGCCGGCGCGTGATCACGACTTCCTGAAACGGGACGGGAAGCGCGCCGTCCTCATTGGAGAAGTGCAGCGACACCTCGGCGATGTTCACCGGGCGACGCGACGACGAGCCCTGAAAGATCACCTCTTCCATTCTTGCGCCGCGCAGCGTCTTGGGGCGCTGTTCGCCCAGCACCCAACGCACAGCGTCGGAGACGTTCGACTTCCCGCATCCATTCGGGCCGACCACCGCCGTGACACCTGGCTCGAAGACGAGCGATGTGCGATCAGCGAACGACTTGAATCCGTGCAGCTCGAGCTTCGTCAAACGCACTAGTACGGTCTCCCGGTCCGAATCATCACGATCGGCTTGTCTCCGTTGGCCTTAAAGCTAGTGACCAGTGGCTGCGCCTGCTCGATTCCTCGAAACGCTCCTGCGTAGAGCGATGCACTTCCATCTGCCTGCAGCAGCGAGTATACGGGGAGTCCCTTGGTGAGATACGCGCGCACGAACATCGACGCCTGGTCCCGAGACACGCCCGTTTGGATTAGCAGGGCGTACGGGAGCCGCACGACGTGGGCGGCTTTCGCGTTGCGGTAGCGCTTCGCGCGAACGGCGCGCAGCAGCGAGTCGGCGCCGGCGGAGTCGGGGGACGCTCCGGCGATCACGACGTACGAGAGACGGCCGTCGGCGCGCGCGTACGGCGCGAATGTGACGACGGGAAATCCGCGCCCCGATGCCTGATCGATCTCGCCGTTCGCGCCGGTGACGCTGGAGACGTCGGCCAGCACGACGGCGTAGGGAGTTGCCGCGGCGTTGCCGGCGGTTGCAGGGGCGACCGCCACGGTCGTATCGGCCGGCGTTGCGAGAGCGCCGGCGGCCGCGGACGCGGGAGCGGG
>DATHJR010000327.1:0-2626 GCA_035286525.1 Gemmatimonadaceae bacterium
GGCACGGGAAAGACGATCTTCGCCGAGCAGCTGCTCTTCCATAATGCGAGCGCCGACCGGCCGAGCGTGTACGTGAGCACCCTCTCCGAACCCATGTCGAAGATGGTGAGCTACGTCCAGCGATTCTCGTATTTCCAGGCCGACAAGCTCGGCACGGAGATTCAGTACGAGGACATCGGGCCGATGATGTCCAGTGACGGGCTGGCCGCGCTCGTGCCGTGGCTCTCCCAATTGATCAAGAATACGTCTCCGAAGATCATCATCATCGACTCGTTCCGCGCGCTTCATGATCTCGCTTCATCGGTTCCCGAGACGCGGCGGATGGTCGCCGATCTCGCGGGACTGCTCTCGGCGTACGACACCACGGCGCTACTCCTCGGCGAATACACCAACGAGGACGTGCAGCGCTATCCCGAGTTCGCCGTCAGCGATTCGATCATCCAACTCGCGCGGCAGCCGCTCGGCACGCGCGATGAGCGCTATCTGCGCGTGCTCAAGCTGCGCGGCTCCTCGTACCGCGAGGGACAGCACGCCTTCCGGATCACCGGAGACGGGATCGCGCTCTATCCGCGGCTCA
This sequence comes from Gemmatimonadaceae bacterium, assembly GCA_035286525.1. Classification (GTDB taxonomy): domain Bacteria; phylum Gemmatimonadota; class Gemmatimonadetes; order Gemmatimonadales; family Gemmatimonadaceae; genus FEN-1250. The sequence continues at coordinate 578 of DATHJR010000327.1, forward strand.
TCTCCCCGCGCATGGCGACCTCCTACACTCCGCGCTCCGACCGCGTCTCGCTCGGGGTGCCGGGGCTCGACGACATGCTTGACGGCGGCGTCTGGGCCGGCACCACGACGCTGCTCGTCGGCCCTACGGGATCCGGCAAGACTACGGTCGCGATGCACTTCGCCCTCGAGGGAGTCGCCCGCAAGGAGCCGACGCTGTACGTCAACTTCCAGGAGAACCCCGCGCAGCTCGCGCGGTCCTTCACGAACCTCGGCGCAGACCTGACGGCCGCGCAACGCGCCGGCCTCGAGTTCATGTACGCCTCGCCGGTGGAGCTGCAGATCGACAGCATCGTCGTCGGGATCTTCGAGCGCATCAGGGGCGGAACGATCCGTCGCGTCGTGATCGACGCCGTGGGCGATCTCATCACGGCCGCGAGTGACGTGAAGCGCATGCACGACTACCTGTATTCGCTCGTGCAGCACTTCGCGGTGAGCGGTGTCACCAGCCTGCTCACCTTCGAGTCGGGAATCTCGAGCACGGGAAACCTAGGGAGTCACGAGCAGCGCTTCAGCTACATGTCGGACAACGTGCTCGCGATCTCGCTCGGCGGCGAGGAGCGCACGCGCCGCACGCTTCGCGTGGTCAAGACGCGCAACAGCGCGCACGATCCCGTCGTGCGCCAGCTCGACATTGGCGCCGCCGGCGCGCGCGTGTCGTGATGGAGCGCGAGCGGCATCCCGATCGGACGCGCGAGGAGCGGGCGCACCGGCTCACCGAGGTCAGTCGCGCCTTCACGTATGCGTCGTCGCTCAAGGACATTCTCCATCTCGCCACCGATCAGGCGGCGGAAATGCTCGGTGCGGAAAAGGCCATCCTCATGCTCGCCGATGGCGAGGGGCTGCTCCGCGTTCGCGCCGCGTACGGCGTGAGCGAGGACGTGGTGGACCGATTCCGCGAGTCCTTCGACGAGTCGCTCATCACGCGCCTCACCGGCCTGCTCGGCGCCGGGTCGCGGGATGGATTCATCGGGGTCCCGCTGGTGGTCGGAGGGAATGTCACCGGGCTGCTCGCGGTGGTGCGCCCCGAGCGCTTCGCGGGCGACACCGCCGGTTACGAGGACGACGAGTGGCTCCTCTCCGCGCTCGCCGACCAGACCGCGGCTCCGGTCGAGAACGCGCATCTGAGCGAGGAGCTCGATCGTGCGCGGCTACTCGCGGAGAATTCGCGGCTCTATGAGTCGGAGCGCGCGGCGCGCAAGGAGGCCGAGCTGGCGCGGGCCGAGGCCGAGAACGCGAATCGCGCCAAGAGCGAGTTTCTGGCGAACATGAGCCACGAGCTGCGTACGCCGCTCAACGCCATCGCCGGCTACGTCGAGCTGCTCGACATGGAGATTCGCGGCCCGATCACGCCCGCGCAGCGGGAGGATCTCTCGCGCATCAAGGCGAGCCAGCGCATCCTGCTGCGTCTCGTGAACGACGTGCTCAACTTCGCGAAGCTCGAGAGCGGGCACGTGACGGTGATCGTCAAGAACATCGACATCGCCAACGTGCTCGGAGAGCTCGAGCCGCTCGTGCTGCCGCAGCTGATGTCGAAGGGGCTGACCTTCGATACCGATTCGTGCTCGGACGGGCTCCACGCGTTGGCCGATCCCGAGAAGCTCGAGCAGATTCTGCTCAATCTTCTTTCGAACGCGATCAATTTCACGCCCGCGAAGGGCGCGATTCATCTGACATGCGATTCGGACGACACGTCGGTGTGGATTCGCGTGCGCGACACCGGACGCGGCATCCCGTTTGAGAAGCAGGACCGCATCTTCGAGCCCTTCGTGCGTGTGGACGAGGGCTTCAACCGGCCCACCGAGGGCACCGGTCTAGGCCTCGCCATCAGCCGCAATCTCGCGCGGGCGATGGGGGGCGAGCTCGCCGTCAAGAGCGCGCCCGGAAACGGCTCGACGTTCACGCTCACGCTCAGGCGCGCTACGTAGAGCGCGTTACGCGCCCCCTGCGCTTCACGCGCGCCGGCAAAATTGAGATGGAGGCTGCGGCTGCCTATAATTCAGGCTCGCAC